>JAUNBO010000042.1 GCA_030527065.1 Bacillota bacterium
GGGGAGTCGGCTACAAATTCAATGCGGCTTTGATGGATTGACGTAAAACGCCTTTCCCTTAAAGCGCCCACAGCCGGTTGGGCTTACGGAGGATGCGGCCGGGCCGCCGGTCCTCCAGGGTTTCTCCGTCTTTCACCATCACCTGTCCGTTCACCAGCACCCGGCGTATCCCTGCCGGCGGCGCATCGGGGCGGCCCAGCCCCACGTAATCCGCCTTGTCCTCAATGGAGGCGGGGTCGAAGACCACCAGGTCTGCATCGGCGCCGGCCCCCAGCCAGCCCTTGCTTTCCTCTATTCCCATCTGACAGGCGGGAAGCCACGTGCACTTCACTATGGCGTCCATAAGGCTCAGCTGGCCGTATTCCCGCACCACCTTCCCAAAAAGCCTGGGGTAGGTGCCGGCGTCCTGGGGGTGGCCCATGCCGGGCTGATCCACCAGTCCGCTGTCCGTGGATACCATCACATAGTCCTTTTTCAAGAAGGCGATCATGTCCGGGACCAGGCCCACAAAGGCCGTCCCCACGGTTTCCGTTTCCCTGGTCCGCACATACTCATAGATTTCTTCCGTGCAGCGCCGGCCCAGGTATTTCCCGGAGCAGACCATCAGGTCCGAGAGGCGGCAATTATACCGCTTATACCAGCCGGGGTCGAAGACGGCGCTCTGGATCAGGGTAGCAAAGGCCTCGTATACGCCGGAGTCGCAGAAGAGCGGGAGCCCCCTGGCCCGGGCGGCGTCTATCATGGAAAGGGCCATGGCCCCCACGTCCGGATAGAGGGAATACTGATACGCCAGGTGGGAAATATGCAGCCTGGCTCCCGTCTCCTCCATCAGCTCTATGATCTCTCTGAGGCCAGGGGCAAAGTCCAGAGCGTCGGTGCGGGCGTGGACCGGGACCAGCTTATCATATTTTGCCGCCAGCTTTACCAGGGGCAGAAGCTCCTGCCGGTCGGCGCCGGGGGCGTATTCCAGCCCCAGAGAAATACCAAAGGCTCCCTCCTCCAGAGCCTCCTCCGCCAGCCGGAGCATTTCTGCCCTCTGGCTGCTGTCCGCCGCCCGGTAAGGGTCCGTCAGGCCCGCCATTTCCCGCAGCTTCCAGGAATGCCCCACCAAGGTGCCGAAGTTCAGAGGGTAGCCCTCCCGCTCCAGCTCGTCTAAAAACTTTCCCAAAGGCATGTAATTCAGAATGCCGCAGTTCCCCGAAAGGACCGTGGTGATGCCCTGGCGCAGTGCGCACCAGACGCCGTGGAGGGGCTTGTGCAGATGAGAATGGATGTCCACAAAGCCGGGGCAGACCACCAATCCGGAAGCGTCAAAGACCTCCGTGCCCTCCATTTCCGTCCTGTTCACGGCGGCGATCTTCCCGTTCCGTATCCCCACACTGCCCACGGTGCGACGACGGCTCTTAGGATCTATCAACGTTCCCCCGCTGATAACGACATCGTACTTTTCCTGCATGTGACACACCCTCCTTTGCCGAAATATTACAACAATTCAGAAAGGGTTGCAAGGGAAAATGTCAGTTCAGGAAAGATAAAGCCGGCCTCAGCGGCTCACCAGCAGCTTGCGTATCCCCGTTTCCAGGCCTTTTACCGAGAGCTCGTACATGGGAAAAACCTGCCGCACCAGCTTGATGGAATGGGAGCCAAAAACAAAATCCCAAAGGGTGTCTTCAATGGGGTTGAGCCAGATCTGATGAGAGTAACGGTCCCGGATACGATGCAGCCACTGGATGCCGGGGATCTCGTTATACAGGCCTACCAGGCAGCAGCCCCCCTTCCGCAGAAGCTCATCGTCGGACATGGACGCATCCCCCACAAAGACGACCCGGTATTCGCTGCCGTAATTTTTCAGGACCCAGTCCGTATCCACCCAGTCCCCCCGCCGGCAGCGAGGGGTTTTGTAGAGGTGCTCATAGACGCAGTTATGAAAATAATAGACCTTCAGGTCCTTGAAATGATTGGATTTGTCCACGGCCTGAAACAGGGCGCTGCACAGGCGGCTGTAGCTGAGCATGGAACCGCCGGCGTCGAAGAGCAGCAGAAGCTTTATGGTGTTTTTCCGGGGGTGGTCGAAAACCAGGCGCAGATTGCCGCCGGCGTCGCAGGTCTTCCGGACGGTGGCGTCTATATCCAGCTCCGTCTTCGGGCCCTCTATGCGGGTGGAAAACTGCCGCAGCCGCCGAAAGGCCAGCTGAAACTGCCGGGGGTCTATGATGTTATCCTCCCGGAAATCCCGGTAATCCCGCTGACGGGCCACCTGGAGGGCATTTTTATACCGGCTTTCTCCGCCTACCCGCACCCCCACGTCCGCATAGCCGCTGTGGCCCAGCACCGAGGTCCCACCGGTACCGATCCAATAACTTCCCCCCGCATGGCGGCTTTTCTGCTCTTCCAGTCGCTCCTTCAGCATATCCCGGAGCTTTTCCAGATCATAGTCCGCCGTGTTCATGGGATCCATGCGGTCCCGAAGCTCTTCTTTGGTTTTGCCCTTTCCGTTGAGCCAGCCCCAGACCTCCTCCGGGATCTCCCCCGAGGTCCCTATGCCGTCGAAATAAGCGGCGAAGGCCATATCGAATTTATCGTAGTCCCCCTCGCTCTTCACCAGCACAGAGCGGCAGAGATGGTAGAACTCCAGCAGGCTGGGCGCACAAAGGCCCCGGTCCAGGGCTTCGGTAAGGGCCAGCCATTCCTGCAGGGAAACCGGCAGCCCGGCCTCTCTTAAATGATAGAAAAAACTGATAAACATACCGTTCCCGCCCTATCCCCGGGCCTTCACCTGGTTTACCAGGTCCACATCCTGATTTTTCTTCAGCAGCACCCCCAGGAAAGGCAACTCCGTTTTCAACGTGTCCAGATCCGCCCCGCTGAGCTCCAGGGCCTTCAGCCAGTCCAGAAGCTCCGAGGTGCTGGGCTTCTTCTGTACATCCTTAACGTCCCGTATCCAATAAAACGCCTCCATGGCCTGAGCCAGCAGCCGCCGGTCCACCTGAGGATAATGGACCCGGACGATCTCCTCCATTTTGTCCGCCTGGGGGAAGGCGATGTAATGGAAGATACAGCGGCGGAGGAAGGCGTCCGGCAGCTCCTTTTCCGCATTGGAGGTGATGATGACGATGGGCCGGTGGACGGCGGTGATGAGTTCCTTGGTTTCCGGAATGAAGAATTCCATCCGGTCCAGCTCCCAGAGAAGGTCGTTGGGGAATTCCAGGTCCGCCTTATCTATCTCGTCTATCAGGAGCACCGTCTGCTCCGCCGCAGTGAAGGCCTCTCCCATTTTCCCCAGGCGGATGTATTTTTTTATGTCCGCCACGTCCCCCTCGCCGAACTGGCTGTCGTAGAGGCGCTGCACCGTATCATAAAGGTAGAGGCCGTCCTGGGCCTTGGTGGTGGATTTGATGTTCCAGATGATGAGCTCTTTCCCCAGGGCGTCGGCGATGGCCCGGGCCAGCATGGTCTTCCCCGTCCCCGGCTCCCCTTTGATCAAAAGAGGTTTTTCCAGGGCCATGGCCACGTTCACCGCATACATGAGTTCCGGGGAGGCCACATAATCCCCACTGCCCCGGAAGCGAGTCAGCTGTTCTTCCATTTTCCGCATTTTCTTTTTCGTATTTCCTTTCCTGTCATTTCCCCGGCCCCGGAAAGGGCGGAGGCGAGGTCTCTGACGCCGGCCAGACCATCCCGCTCTCCAGTCCCCGGAAAGGGCCGGAGGCTTTCTTTCGCCTTATTGCTCTGTGCTGGCATTGAGGGCTTTTATGATCCCCCTGGCCGCTCCCAGCGCATATTCCTCTATGTATTCTTCCCTCATCATGTGGGCCAGATCCCCCTCATTTGAGAGGAAGGCGCCCTCTATGATGATGGCGGGCATGAGGCTCTTGTTCAGCACCGCCAGATGGGGGGAGCTTTTTACGCCCCGGTCCGCCAGACCGATGGACTCCAGCAGCTCCTGATGGACCCAGGTGGCTATGGTCTCGCTGGTGTAACCGTACAGCTCTTCCCCTTTCTTGGCGTAGTACAGCACCTCCGTCCCGTTGGCGGCGGTGTTGTCCGCCGAGTTGTTATGGATGCTCACCAGCAGGTCCGCATTCATGGCGTTGGCAGCCTCGGGCCTGGAGTAGAGGCTCATGTAGACGTCCTCGTCCCGCAGCAGGACCACGTTGGCTCCCGCCAATTCCAGCAGCTCATGGAGGCGCAGGGCCACGCTGAGATTCAGGTCCTTTTCATCCACTGCGGCGACGCCGTTCACATAGCCCTGCGCCCCTACGTCGGAACCGCCGTGGCCCACGTCTATGGCGATGAGCTTTCCGCCCATCCGCCAATCCAGCTCCGGCAGCCCCAAAGCATCCAGCTCTTCCGGAGGTCCGGCAGAATCGTCATCCTGAGTCTCTCCGTCCTCTCCCTCGCCCTCTTCTCCTTCTTCTCCCTCTTCACCGCCGCCGGTCTCCGACGCCAGCAGGCTGGGAAAATCTATGTACAGGGCGGTCCGGCCTTCGGAAAGGCTCACAGTCCCCGCCTGTTTCTGAAGAAGATCCACCACTATGCGGACCGTTTCCCCATCGAACTGGGAAAAACGCACGGACTGGAAGATCTCGTTGTCCGCCGTAAGGCTCCCCACTCCCTGCACGAGCAACGCATTGTAAATGTCCACGCCGAAGCGGTCCGGCTCCTCGTACGCAGTGGCCTTATATGTCCCTATCATATCTTCCCCCGTCACCGTGATCCTGTAGCCCGTTTCCGTGGTGCTGAGGGTCACGGAGGTGATGGAAGCGAACTCCTGGCTTTCCGGCGAAGTGACCATGACGGTCCGGGTCTCCGGATCCCAGTCCACGGTGCAGCCTATGGCCTCCGCCACAAAGCGCACGGGGATGAGGGTCCTGTCGTTTATGATGGTGGCGGGCACATCCAGGGTCTCCTGGGCCCCGTTGACAAAAGCGGTGGTGCTGTCTATGGTCAGCTGTATCCGGTAGCTTCCCCAGAGGATGGTGACCATCCGGGCTTCCCCGTCCCAGAGGACCTCTCCGCCCATGCCTTCAAAAAGAGCTCTGGCGGGAATCAGGGTCCGTCCTTCCAGAATGACCGGCGGCATGTCCGTCTCCACCGCCGCGCCGTCCAGCGTCAGATCCGCCGTGGCGTATTCCGCCGTTTCCTCCGCCAGAGCCGCCCCTGTAAAAACGAACACCACTATCATTACAAAAAGTAAGCGCTTCGCATGTCTCATTTTTTTCTCCCCTTTGTCCCCAATTCCGTCTCTGATCCCGTTTGGTTTTGTCGGTTTCTGCAAAAAGCTGTCGTTCTATTATACAACAACTCCCCCGATTGGGGGAGTGAGATTTGTTTTTGTAACGGAAATGTAAAATGAAACAAAAGGGCTTTCCCTTTATTGTACACTTCCTGAAATCAAATGGCCTCTTTCAGCGGGTCTTCCACGACAGGGCAAGACTCATACAGTTCACAGGGGTCGAGGTCGACGCAGGTGCAGGGGTCCCGATTTCCATCCATATCCCAGGCCACGGTATCATTGATGACCGTCAGCCGCTCCCGGAAGAAATCGGCGTCCTGAAGGGGGGCAAATACGCCGCCTTTGCGCACCAGCGGAGCGGCATCCAACAGGCGGACTGTGCCGTCGTGAAAATAGGCGTAGACCGAGAAATTCTGCCCGGCCACAACCTGAACGACCTTTGGTATCATCTCCATAGTCGGCTCCTTTCTCAGACAAGAGGATTAATTCGGTTGAGTGGCTTGGCGTCCTTGGCCAGTTCCCAATTCTGCATTAGTTCGTCTCGATGCAGCTCACACCACGCAAGGATCAGTTTTAACTGGCGGGAAGGTAACCCGCCGCGAATCACGCAAGCAGCCTGGATATCGACCAAAGCCTTGGCTCCTGCATATTCCGCATGAAAGTGCGGTGGATTATGGTCGCTATAAAACATACTTACCCTGATTCCATAAAACAAACTGATTTCAGGCATGGATATATTTCCTCCTTCTGCCTTATTCCCACTACAACCTTGCAACTACAATATAACAAAGAGGAGAGGTTTTTACAATGTTTTTTGATTATACTCCCGTAATTGAGCCCGGATGCCCAAGCTATAAAGGGTTGTGAACTCATTCCGCCTTTCTTCCCTTTGCTTCGGGATGCAAAAGCCCCTGAAACCCTCGGATGGAGTTTCAGGGGCTTGGTACGCCCGACAGGAGTCGAACCTGCGGCCTTCAGAGTCGGAGTCTGACGCGCTATCCAGCTGCGCCACGGGCGCATGTATACGGCGACAGG
Source organism: Bacillota bacterium (assembly GCA_030527065.1). Lineage (GTDB taxonomy): Bacteria > Bacillota > Clostridia > Peptostreptococcales > Anaerovoracaceae > JAEELK01. The sequence goes on from JAUNBO010000042.1 coordinate 6,272, forward strand.
CGATTTCTCGCCTATCGCCGTTTTGGTGGGCAGTATTGGACTCGAACCAACGGCCTCCTGCTTGTCGAGCAGGCGCTCTAACCAGCTGAGCTAACCGCCCGTAATCGCTGTGGTCTATTATAAATGAAGCGTCCCCAAAAAGCAAGGTTTTTTGGGGACATTTTTGTTTTTGTAAATTTCTGGTAAGCTTTGGGCCTCCGGCGGCCTATGCAAAGGTGATGACCGTACCCGCCGTCCCCTCCAACGCTTCCAGAGATTTGTCCAGAGAGGTGATGATGGCCCTTTTGGTGGGATTGGAACGGACGAATTTCATGGCGGCTTCCACCTTGGGCAGCATGCTGCCGGGAGCAAAATGGCCTTCCGCCGCATAGCGGGCCGCATCGGACAGATTCAGCACGCTGAGGTCCTTCTGATCCGGCTTGTTGAAGTTGATGGCCACCTTTTCCACCTCCGTCAGGATCATGAGGATGTCGGCCTCCACCTGCTCCGCCAGGAGCTCGGCGGCAAAGTCCTTGTCTATCACGGCGGCCACCCCTTCCAGAGTGCCGTCGGGGCGCTCCAGGACCGGAATGCCGCCGCCGCCGCAGGTGATCACTATGGTGGAATCCCAGAGCCTCTTCACTGCGTCTATCTCCACTATCTTTCTGGGCAGAGGGGAGGCCACCACCCGGCGCCAGCCCCGACCTGCGTCCTCTCTCATCACATAGCCCTTTTCCGCTTCCAGCGCCCGGGCCTCCTCCTCAGTATAAAAGGGACCGATGGGCTTGGTGGGGTTCTGAAAGGCCGGGTCCGCTTCCTCCACCACCATCTGGGTGGCGACGGTGACCACGGGAACATTCTTGTTTTTCAGATTCAGGGCATATTTCAGGGACTGCTGGATGTGATAGCCGATGTAGCCCTGGCTCATGGCCCCGCAGACATCAAAAGGCATGGGAGGCGTTATGTCTTTGGCCGTTTCCGTGGCTAGCAGGATCCGGCCCACCTGAGGCCCGTTGCCGTGCACGATGGCGATCTCGTGGCCCATGCAGGTGATCTCGGCGATGTGGCGGCAGGTCTGACGCACCACCGCCAGCTGGTCCTCGGCAGTGATCCTGCCGCCGCCGGACTGAAGGGCGTTTCCGCCCAGGGCGATGACGATGCGCTGAGACTTGTTCTTTTCAGTCATTGAAGGATTCCTCCTTAAAAGGGATTTCTTACAGATCGTCTCTGTGGACCGGGCAGCTCATACAGCGGGGGCCGCCCCGGCCCCGGGAAATCTCCGAGCTGGGCATGGTGAGGACCCGTATGCCCTTCTTTTCCAGAAGCTCGTTGGTGACGTAATTCCTCTCGTAGGTGACCACCACGCCGGGGGCGATGGCCAGGGTGTTGGAGCCGTCGTTCCACTGCTCCCGCTGGGCCGCCATGGAATCGTCGCCGCCGCAGCGGATCAGCTCCACCGCCGGAAGCTTCAGCTCCATTTTCAGGATGTTCACCAGCTGGTCCTGCATGCTGGAAAAGCGGGGCTTGCCATCTCTGTCCAGAGAGATCTCATAGATCTGCAAGGGCCCTTCTATTTCCGGATGGATGGTGAATTTATCGTGGTCCACCATGGTGAAAACCGTATCCAGGTGCATGAAGGCCCGGCTCTTGGGGATATCGAAGACCAGGAGCTTCCGGAACTCCGAGCGGTTCAGGATGGTTTCTGCGAAGCACTCGATGCCGGCGGCCGTGGTGCGCTGGGAAAGGCCCACCGCCACAATGTCCCGGGAAAGGACCAGCACATCGCCGCCCTCTATGGAATAAGCGTCGTCGTAGCCGTACCATTGAAGAGAGCCTTCCGGGGCAAACTCCCGGTTGAAGCGGAACATATATTCCAGAAGCAGGGCTTCCCTGCGGCGGGCTCTGGTGCTCATGTGATGGATGCTGACGCCGTTCCCGATGCAGGCTCCCGGGTCCCGGGTAAAGTAGAGGTTGGGCATGGGATCCGTGTAGTAAGGGTAGCCGGCGGCGATGAAATCCGCCAGGGATTTGGACTCTATGCCGGGAACGTTTTTCTTGCGGATGCCGGCAATCACCGTTTCCACCAGATCCTTTGGGGACTTGGCGGAAAGATACTCTGTAAGGGCCTCCTTTACGGCCTCGGAATAGATGTCGCTCTCCTCCAGAAAACGGCGGATAAAGTCCCTGCGGACCTCCTCATCTTCCAGGGCCCTGGCGGTTTCGTCCACATAGTAGACCACCTCCACGCCGTTGCTTTTCAGAATGCGGGCAAAGGTATCGTGCTCCTCCCGGGCCACTTTCAGATAGGGAATGTCGTCGAAGAGGAGCCGTTCAAAATTATCGGGCACCAGACCTTCTATCTCGCCGCCCAGGCGGTGGAGCAGCACCTTGTTCAGCCGCCCTATCTCGGAATTGTTGTGAATGCCAAAGGACATAAGACACCTCCTGGGGTGACTGCCGGGGCAGAGCTCAGCGGCCGATGGTGGCCACGATAACGGCTTTTATGCTGTGCATGCGGTTTTCCGCTTCATCAAAGACCACGGAATGACGGCTCCGGAACACCTGGTCCGTGACTTCCCTGATATCGTAGCCCAGTTCTTTCTGGCTCTGGGCCATGGTGGTCTCAAAATCGTGGAAGGCGGGAAGGCAGTGCATGAAGATCACGTCCGGGTTCCCCGTGGCCTCCACCATTTCCATGGTGACCTTATAGGGGGAGAGAAGTTTCACCTTTTCCGGGATCTGGGCCTCTTCTCCCATGGAAGCCCATACGTCGGTGTAGAGGACGTCTGCGCCGTCCAGGCAATCCGGATCGTTGCGCACCTCTATGGTGGCGCCGGTCTCCCGGGCCACTTCCCGGACCCGGGCCATAATGTCCTGGTCCAGCTCCCGGGCCAGCTCCGCCGGCCCGTAGGCCACGTAGTGCATCCCCATCTTGGCGCAGCCGTACATCCAGGCATAGCTCATGTTGTTGCGGATGTCGCCGCAGAACACCACCTTCACCTGGTTCAGAGGCTTGGCGATGTGCTCTTCTATGGTCATCAGATCCGCCAGGATCTGGGTGGGATGGTCTACGTCGGTGAGGCCGTTCCAGACCGGGACGCCGGCGTAGCTTGCCAGATCCTCCACCAGCTTCTGGCTGTATCCCCTGTATTCTATGCCGTCGAAGAAACGGCCCAGGACCTTTGCGCTGTCCTCCACCGACTCTTTCTTTCCGAACTGAGAGCTGCCGGAATCCAGAAAGGTCACATGGCCCCCCTCGTCCAGACAGGCGGTCTCAAAGGCGCAGCGGGTGCGGGTGGAGGTCTTCTCAAAGAGCAGGACGATGTTCTTTCCCTTTAAAGTATCCCCCGGGACGCCTGCCCGTTTCTTGGATTTCAGATCGTGGGCCAGATCCAGCAGGTAGCGGATCTCCTCCGGGCTGAAATCCATCAGGGTCAGAAAGCTTCTTCCTTTCAGGTTGATCGCCATGGCATTTTTTCTCCTTTACAGCTGAAAATCACGCCCGCCCCGCCGCTTTCGTGCTCGGGTCAGGCTTCAGGTACAATGCTATTATATTATTATATATTGTGGCCAAAGGACCTGTCAATTATTTTTATGCAAAATGAATAATTATACAAAATGGATAAGATTACACACATACAGATTGTAAACCGGCAAATCAAAAATCAGCTTCTGCCGATCGAAAGCCTGTTTCACTCTGGAAAACCTCAGAGAGGTCTCCCGTTTTTCGCTGCCGCCCTCAGCAGCAGGACCCCGGCAAGGGTCGCCACCGCCGCAAAGCCCGCCACGGCGTAGAAGGTGGTCTGATATGCGCCGGAGGACGTATACAGCCAGCCTGCCAGATAGGGGCCCAAAAAGGCCGCCGGGATGAGGGTGGTGCTGGTGATCCCGAAGTTGCCGGAAAAATATCTGGGCCCATAAAACTTTGCCGTCACCGCAGAGCTGGAGGTGGGAGAAGCGCCGAAGCTCATGCCGATCAGCACGCAGCCTGCGCCCAGGACCCCTATGCTTTCCATCGTGACGGCGACGGCGGTGACAGCGGCGGCAATCAAAAACACCGCCGATATGATCCCGATGGTTTTCCTGCTTCCCAATTTATCGTAAGACATTCCGTAGACCAGGCGGCCCAGCCCGTTGGAAACAGAGGTGAGGCCCGCCAGGAAAGCTGCAGTGCCGGCCCCGGCGCCGATCTGCATGGCGCAGGGAGCTATATGGCCCATCAGAGCCAGCCCGGCGGCGCTGAGCAGAATCAGCCACAGATACAGCAGCTTGAACTCCGAAGCCGCCACCATCTCCCGGGCGGTAAAGCCCTCTTCCGCTCCGGAAGCGGCCTTCTGCGCCTTCCTGCCGCTGCTGACGGTCTGGAGATAAAACCCAGTGATCACCAGCAGCACTCCCAGCAGCACCCCCAAGGCCAGAAAGGTCTGCCGCCAGCCCACCTGCTCCATGGTCCTGCTGCAAACGGCTCCCAGGACCATGGCCCCCAGGCCGAAGCACATGAGCAGGACGCCGGAAAGCATTCCCTGCCTGCCCGGGATCAGCCGGCTGCCCACGGAGATGAGCTCCGAATAGGCAAAGCCCACGCCGAAGCCCACGCCGACCCCGTAGGCTGCATAGAAGGTGAATATGGCCTGGGTGGTGCTGGCGATCCCGAAGCCTGCGGCGATGAGGACGGCCGCCGCAGCCAGCGTAAGCGCAGGCTTGTCCCGGGTCTTGTTCAGCTGGCCGCCCAGCATGATGCCCAGGCACATGGCGATGACAGAGATGGTGAAGGTCAGAGAAGTCTCCGACCGGCTCCAGCCAAACTCCGCCTCCAGAGGCGTCACAAAAATGGAGTATCCATAAATCAACCCCAGACATAAAAACGTAAGCATACAAAGGCCAAGGGCCAGGATCTTTCTCCGCATAAGCTCCTCCGTCTGCGCTTCTTCCACATGCTCTGCAAGCCGGCTCTGACCGGGGCCGCAGGCTGCGGCCCCGGAGCTGCCGGCCGTGGTATCTTTTCGTCTCTACGGTCTCTGGCCGGAGCCTCCCTGCAGCACTATGGTCTCGCCGGACATATACTTAAAATCCGGAGAGCCCAGCTGTACGCAGACCCGCCCTATATCTGTTTCCGGGTCGCCGAAGCGTCCCATGGGAATGCCGTGAATGTTCTTTTCATACGCCTCCGGCTGGTACTCTCTCCACTTCTCCAGCTGCGCCGTGTAGGACAGGGGGCAAACCACGTTTACATTGATGTTGTCTTTCCCCCATTCCGTTGCCGCCGTGCGGGACATTCCCCGTATGCCCTCTTTGGCAGCGGCATAGGAGGCCTGTCCGAAGTTGCCGAACAATCCGGCGCCGGAAGCGAAGTTGATGACGGAGCCCTGGGTCTCCTTCAGATACGGATAACAGGCCTTCATATACAGGAAGGCGGAATACAGTCCGGAATAAATGGCAAGATCGAACTGCTCCACGGTATGCTCGGCCAGAGGAATACCAGAAGCGGAGGCCTGGGCGTTATTGATCAGAACGTCTATCCGACCGAAGGCGTCTATGGCCTGCTTCACGACATTTTGAACTGCGGCCTCATTGTCGTCTTTGGCATTGACGTCCGCCTGGACCGGCAGCACTTTCACGCCGTACAGCCTTTCCAGCTCTTCTTTTGCGTCTTCAAGCTTCTGGACGTTGCGCCCGGTGATGACAAGATTGGCCCCTTCCTTCGCATAGGCGGTGGAAATGCCATAGCCGATGGAACCGATGGCCCCGTTTTTCAGGGAAGCCTTTCCGCCTCCGGTAATGATGGCGGTTTTCCCTTCAAATAATTTTGACATAACTGCTCACTCCTTTTCTGATGCTACCTTCAGTGAACACGGATATCCAGGCA
>JAUNBO010000207.1 GCA_030527065.1 Bacillota bacterium
CCCCCGGCTCGTTTACTGCACCTGGGCCACCACCACTGTCATATCGTCCCGCTCCCGGAGGCCCCAGCGTTCCATGGCCCGGTTCAGGATCAGGTCCGCCACGGTCTGGGGGTCTTTGGAGCGGATCTCGCTCAGGGCTGCCTCCAGCCAGAGGGCCTCGCCGTCCTCCCGGTCCGCCTCCGTGATGCCGTCGGATACCAGAATTAGCTTGTCCCCGCTCTTCAGGCGGATCTGGATGTCCTCCACGGGGATCCGGTCTATGATGCCCACGGGGAGAGCCGGCCGCCGCAGGGCCTTCACCGTGTCCCCCCGCTTGATGTAAGAGGAGGAGGCGCCGATCTTGAACAGGCGCAGCAGACCCGTATAGCGGTTGAACAGGCCCAGGTCCACGGTGGAATAGCTCTCCTCTTCGCCCTTTACCAGCAGGACCGAATTCAGCACCCGCAAAGACAGCTCCACATCGAAGCCTGCCTTCATGAGATTATGCAGGGTCCGCAGCGCCGTGGCGCTTTCCTGCTGGGCCAGAGGCCCCTTGCCCATGCCGTCGCTGATGGCCGCCAGGTATTGCCCTTCCCGGAACTCCGTGCAGAGATAGCTGTCCCCGGAAGCGCCCTTTTCCCTGGCATAGGTGGAAATGCCTGTCTGTATGTTGTAACGGGGCTGGCGGCGGAGCAGGGGCGGCGCTTCCGTCAGGTCCTCCATCAGGCGTTCCGTGGCCCGGGCCATGCCTTTGCATTGACAGGCCAGAGCGTCCCGGGCCGGGTCCCCCTGCCGGCGGCTTCGTTCCTCCCCGGGCCGGTTGTAGAGAAGGGAAAGGTCGCTGAACACCTTTTGATAAGCGGAGAGCACGTTTTTCATCCGCTCCCTGGCAGTCAGGTCCCCGGGGGCGGCCCGGCCTGCGATCTTTCCCGCCAGCCTTTCTCCCCGCCGCCAGACCGCCGGCGGCAGCAGGGCAAAAAGAACCGCCGCCCCCAGAGGCTCCCACACGGGCAGATAGAGGGAGGCGTCCCCTTTTGCCAGGCCGAAAAGGAGGCAGACGGCGGCGAAGCAGATCCCCGCCTGGGCCCGGTTCTGCTCCCGGAAGCAGCCTGCCGCTGCGCCGCCGCTTCCCAGGATCCCCGCCACGGCGGGGCTGTCCCCCGTCACCACCGCCATCACCAGCCCCGCCGCCAGTCCTGCCAGAGCCCCTTCCAGAGGCCCCAGCCAATAGCCTGCCAGCAAAGCCAGAAACAGCCCGCACATATGTAAGGGAGAAAGCCCCCAAAGGGCCCCGGGCCAGACTCCCGCCGCCGCCAGCACCGTCACGGCGGTGAGCACCAGCACGGCCTCCCCCGGGCTGCGGCCTTCCAGGACCCCTTTTTCCAGCATGAGAAAAAAGGTCTCAAAAAGGTACAGCCATACCAGCAGCAGGAGCAGGTCTCCGCCCAGACGTTCCAGATCATGGAGAAAGAGGGTGTGGGTGGTCAGGGCCACCGAAAGCTCCGTAGCAGCCACCACTGCCGCCGCCAGCAGCCAGCGCAGAGGCCGCCCCAGCCTTCTTCTGTCCACGGCAAAAAACAAGACGCCGCACAGCAGCGCCGCCCCAAGATCCGCCCAGACCTCGTAGCTTGTCCAGACGGCGGTCCCCAGTGTCCCGGGACTTACGGCGGTCAGAACGCCGCAGGCCATCACGGGCAAGGCGTAGATCCACCCCCGGCCCGCCGCCAGCAGCGCCGTGATCAGGGCCGCCCCGCACACGCCCATGCCGCAGCTCAGCATGCCCCGGCCCACCAGAAAGGCCAGGGCCCCCATGGCCGCACCTCTGGCCAGAGCGGCCGTATCCACCCGGGAGGCATGCTTGCTTTTCTTCCCCAGGACCACGTTCCGCAGGTTGTCCATAAACAGCTCCATAACGATCCTCCTTCCTCCCGCAGCAGCTCCGGCCCGCCTTTGCCGCTCCGCAGAAACCGGCTTTTCCGCCATCATATCCTATCCTCCGCAGCAAAAGCTGTCGCTTTTTGGCCGGGTTCTTCTGTTTTTTTCGACATAATGGTTGCTTTTCGCGGGGGCGCCAGGGGGGCGGTTTGCCGGACCTCCGCAGGACCAGCTAAGAATTTA
>JAUNBO010000043.1:0-1867 GCA_030527065.1 Bacillota bacterium
TTCGTCCCCATCCAGGTCTATTACGTCCTGCTCCTCCTGCATCCCCCTGTGGCTCCGGGTTTCCTGAACAAAGTTCTTCAGGAAAAGAGCCGACAGAAAAGCGCTGAGGACCACCGCCACCGTGGTGGCCACGCTGGAGTCATAGCGGAACGTATAATAGAGGCACAGCAGGCACAGGACTGCGAAAAAAATCCCTGTGCCCAGGAGCTTCATTCTGTTCATCCCATCTCTCTCTTTCTCGTTTCTTCCGTTGGCGGGACCCGGCTCCGGCCATGGCCGGCCCGGGAGCCCTCACCGCTCCTCCCGGAAATAATTGTTGCTCAGGTCCGCCGGCGGCTGGCTCTCCTTCCGGCGCTTGCGGGTGCTGATGATGACGATGACGATGGTGGCCACATAGGGGATCATGTCCACCAGGTACTGGGAAATGCTGAAGCCCATGGCCTGGAGCCGCAGGCCCGCAATGCTGAGGCCGCCGAAAAGGATGGCGCCCAGCAGGGCCTTTATGGGGTTCCAGGAAGCGAAGATGACCAGCGCCACGGCGATCCAGCCCCGGCCGTTCACCACGTCCTCCTGCCAGATGGGCACCCGTATCACCGCCAGATACGCCCCGCCCAGACCGCAGAGCATGCCGCCGATGATGATGTGCAGATACTTGTGCAGGGTCACGTTGATGCCGGAAGCGTCCGCCGCCGCCGTGTTTTCCCCCACGGCCCGCATGTTCAGCCCCGGCCTGGTCTTATACAGGTAGATCGCCGCCAGGATCACCGTCACATAGCTTATATATACGAAAATATCCTGCCGGAAGAACACCGGTCCCAGGAAGGGGATATCCCCCAGCAGAGGCAGAGATTTTTTCGCGAAAAAGGAGCTGACCTCCGCGGGCACAGAAAGCCCCAGCAGAGGCTGTCCCACAAATTTGCAGAAGCCCGTGCCGAAAATGGTGAGGGTGAGGCCCGTCACCACCTGATTGGCCCTGAGGGTAACGGTGACGATGGCGAAGAGGAGGCCGCCGCCGCCGCCCCCCAGCATGGCCCCCGCCAGAGCCAGCCAGGGACTGCCGCTGTTATAAGCCACGGTAAAGCCCATTACCGCCCCGATGAGCATCATGCCCTCCACCCCCAGGTTGAGGCTGCCGGACTTCTCCGTGATGAGCTCGCCTACCGTGGCGAAAAGCAGGGGAGTTCCCGCAACGATGCAGGAAGCCAGGAATACCTCCATGCTACGCCACCTCCTTTGCCGCCGCCCCATTGGCCCGGCGGTTCAGGGTCACCTTGTACTGAATGAAGAACTCGCTGCCCAGGACGAAGAACAGGATCAGGCCCTGCACCACGTCGGACACGGAAGAGGGCACCGATAAGGCGATCTGGATGTATGCGCCTCCCTGTATGAGCATGGCAAAGGCCACGCAGACGAACAGGACGGCCACGGCGTTGAGCCGGGAAAGCCAGGCGGTGATGATGGCGGTGAAGCCATAGCCGCAGGAAATGCTGCTGACCAGGGTCTTTTCTATGGCCGAGGCCTGTATCATGCCCACCAGGCCGCAGAGGCCGCCGGAAATGAGCATGGCCACGATGATGATGCGGTCTATGTTCATCCCCGCATAGCGGGCCGTCTCCACGCTTTCCCCCACCACGGCGATCTCATAGCCCTTCTTGGTATAGTTCATGAAGAAAAAGACCAGGGCCACGCAGATGAGGGCGATGATCCACCCCGCCTGCACCCCCAGGACCTCCGGCATCAGGGCGTTTTCTCCGAAGCGCCGGATGCGGGGAAAGCCTCCCGCCGCAGGGTCCATCCAGGGGCCGTATTGCAGATACGTGACGAATTTGATGGCGATGTAGTTCATCATCAGGGTGAAGATGGTCTC
>JAUNBO010000043.1:1967-12086 GCA_030527065.1 Bacillota bacterium
ATGGCCCGGTTGATGGTCTGCTCTATGCGGAGCTGGGTCCCCAGGGAGCCCTCTATGATGGACTTGAAAATTTCCAGAGGGTTCAGCCCGAAGACCAGGAGCATCAGCCCCGCAAACACCAGAGAGAGCAGGATGGCCAAAGTCCGGATCAGATATTCCGTCCGCTTTTCCAGGCCGTCTCTCTTGGATATCTTTACAAAATTCATCCGGCCAGCACCTCCTCCCGGGTGTGTCCCGTCATCAGCAGGCCCACTTCCTCTTTTGTCACTTCCCTGGCGTCCACTATCCCGGTGATTCTCCCGCCGCAGAGGACCATGATCCTGTCGCAGAGCTCCAGGAGCACGTCCAGATCCTCGCCCACGAACAGGATCCCCACGCCCTTGCGCTTCTGCTCGTTGAGCAGCTCATAGATCCTGTAAGAAGCCCCTATATCCAGACCCCGCACCGGATAGGCGGTGATGAGGACCCGGGGCTCCGAATCGATCTCCCGGCCCAGCAGGACCTTCTGGATGTTGCCGCCGGAGAGCTTCTTCACCGGCGTATAGATGCTGGGAGTCTGGATGTCCAGCCGCTCCACGATTTTCTTCGCCTTGGCCGTGCAGGGCCCCCGCTTCAGCAGGATGCCGGGCTGGTTCTGGTAATCCTTCAGGATCAGGTTGTGGACGATGTCCATGCCCCCCACCAGGCCCATGCCCAGCCTGTCCTCAGGGATGAAGCCCATGCGTATCCCCAGCCGTATGATATCCCTGGGGGTTTTCCCCACTATGTTTTCCCCGTCGAAGAAGATGCGCCCCCGGGCCGTGTGGACGAGTCCGGCAATGCCCTCGCAGAGCTCCTTCTGTCCGCTGCCGGCCACTCCGGCCACTCCCAGGATCTCCCCGCCGCTGAGGGTGAAGCTGACGCTGTCCAGGGCCGCCTTTCCGTCCTTGTCCAGCACGGAAATCTGGTCCAGCTCCAGAATGGGCTGCCTGTCCTCCACGGTTTCCCGGGCAATGGAGAGGTCTATCCGCTTTCCCACCATCATTTCGATCAGCTGAGGCACCTCCACCTCCGCCGTTTTCACCGTGGCCACAGACCTTCCCTTGCGGAGAACGGTGATGCGGTCGCTGATCTCCATCACCTCGTTGAGCTTGTGAGTGATGATGACGATGGCGCATCCCTGGGCCTTCATGTTCCGTATGATCTCAAAAAGCCTCTTGATCTCCTGAGGCGTCAGCACCGCCGTGGGCTCGTCCATGATCAGGATCTTCGCCCCCCGGTACAGCACCTTCACGATCTCCAGGGTCTGCTTCTCCCCCACGGACATCTCATAGACCTTCTTCTCCGGGTCCACATCCAGGCCGTACTGGTCCGAAATCAGCTTTATCTGCCGGGCCAGGTCCTTCCCCTTCCGGAAGAACCCGCTTTTCTGGCCGATGATGATGTTGTCCTTTGCCGTCAGGACGTCTATGAGCTTGAAATGCTGGTGGATCATGCCTATGCCCAGGGCGATGGAATCCTTGGGCGAGGAAAAGCGCACCGGCTTCCCGTTGATGCTGATGCTGCCTTCGTCCGGCGTATAGATGCCCGCCAGCATGTTCATAAGGGTGCTTTTCCCTGCGCCGTTCTCTCCCAGAAGAGCGTGGATCTCCCCGTTATATACGGTAAGGTCCACGTTTTCATTGGCCTTTATGGAAGAAAACGCCTTGCTGATGCCTGTCATCCGGATGGCGGGAATTTGTTCCTGGGTCATCTGCTGTCCTCCCAAAACAGGCGCAAGGGACCATCGCCGTCGAAAGCCCCCTGCCCCTGGATTCAATAGAGATAAGGCGGGGGACTGCCTCCGCCTTATCTTTTTTTACTGCTGTCCGCTCAGGCTTATTCTGCGCCCTGGACCAGGCCGTCGATGCTCCAGATCTCCGCTCTGGTAAGGGTCTGGCCTTCTTCGCAGAGGATGCCGTCCTCGTCGGCGCCCTCGTAGCTGTCGTTGTACTCGATGGGGCCGGAGAAGGGTGCGAACTCTCCTGCCAGCATCTGGGCCTTCACTTCTTCCACCTGGGCCACTACGTCTTCCGGTACCAGGTCGGTGAAGGGAGCCAGGTCTACATAGCCGTCGGCCATGGTCCCATAGTAGGAGGTGGGAGCCCAGGTGCCGTCCATGATCTGCTGGATCTGGTCGATGAGGTAGACCTCGTGATTCCAGATGGCGGCGGTCAGGTAGGCGTTGGGAGCCACATTGTTGTCGCTGTTGTAGAAGATGGCGTAGGCGCCGGCTTCTTCCGCTGCGATCTGCGGGCCCGTGGTGTCGCAGTGCTGGGTGATGACGTCGCAGCCGGCGGCCAGGAGCTCGTCGGCGGCGGACCGTTCCATTTCGGGATCATACCAGCTGTTGATGTAGACCACGTTCACTTCCACGTCCGGATTTACGGACTGGGCGCCCAGGGTGAAGGCGTTGATGCCGATCTGGACTTCGGTGTAAGGATAGGCCGCCACATAGCCCAGCTGATTGGACTCTGTCATGGCGCCGGCCACCATGCCGCACAGATATCTGGCTTCCTCTATGGAGCCGAAGTAGTTGGCAAAGTTTGTCTCGTTCATGGAGTTTCCGGAGAAGTGCAGGAAGGTGATGTCGTCGTAATCCCCGGAATTGGCCAGCTCGTCCAGAGCGTACATGAAGCCGAAGCTGCAGCCCACTATGACCTTGCAGCCCTGGTCTATGAGGCTCACCGCCGCATCGTAGGAGGCCTGCTGGTCTCCGTCGTCCACGCTCTCCACTTCTATGATCTCCACGGCGTCGCCGAAGTACTCGGCCATGGCCGCAGCGCCGTCGGCATGGGCCTGGGTGTAGCCGCCGTCGTTCTTCACGCCGATGTAGATGAAACCGATCTTCAGGGGTTCGGCCGCTTCGCCTTCTTCCGTTCCCGGATCCTCTGTGACCGGTTCTTCAGTATCTCCGCCGCAGCCCGCAAACACGGTGAGGCAAAGGGTCAGGATCAGCAGGAACGCCAAAAACTTTTTCATTTCTTTTCTCCTCCTCTTTTGTTATAAAATTCAATCTTCTCTGTAATATATCTTCCCGTCCTGAATGGACGTGATGACCGCCAGGGAAACCAGGGGAACGCCCTTTTCCCGTATCCGGGCGCCGCCGCCCTGGAATTCTTTCTCTATGACGGCGCCTGCTCCCACCACCCGGCCTCCGGCCTGCTCCACCAGGTCCATCAGGCCCAGAGCGGATTCTCCGTGAGCCAGGAAATCGTCTATGATGAGAGCCCTGTCCTCCGGTCCCAGATAACTTCTGGAAATGATGACCTTGGAGACCGTTCGTTTGGTGAAAGAGGTGACCTCCGTTTCATAGAAGCCGTCCACCATGGTGTTGGGGGCCGCCTTTTTTGCGTAGACCACGGGGAGATCCCCCAGATATCTGGCCGCGGCGCAGGCGATGGCAATGCCGGAGGCTTCTATTGTAAGGATCTTGTTGGCCCCCGCATCCCGAAAGGCGCTTCCGAAGGCTTGTCCGATCTGCTCTAAAAAAGCCACGTCTATCCGGTGGTTCAGAAACCCGTCCACCTTTACGATGTCCCCGCCGATGGCCTGTCCTTCCTTTGCGATTTTCTCTTTTAATGCTTCCATAGTGCCTTTTCCTACCACATGTATGTAGTACAGACCCGCCGCCCACTATATATGCAGACCGCTAACACATATTGTAGTATAACACAGCCCCTTTGCGCCGTAAATACATTCCGCAAAAAAAACTCATTTTTCGCGGCGGTTTTCCGACAAATCACAGCAGATTGTCCGTTGAAGAATCCCGTGAAACCCGTTATACTTATATAAATCGATGGAAAAGAACGGACGGATACCTCATTTGCTAAAAAGCGAACATTCCCTTTTTGAAATGAAATTTTGTTCGCCTCCGGAAGAAAGTCCTTGTGACTTTTCTCCTTTTCCCTTATAATGTTAATAGTTTTTTACCTATTTATATGTCTTTTGTGGACGCTTACACTTTTGGAGGTTTTGGGATCATGAGCAGCGCTATTACAGAAATCAAGGCTCCCTGGCTGGAGCATTACGGTGAAGTACCCTTCCACCTGGATTATCCCCGGTGTACCATGCTGGAAATGGTGGAGGAGGTGGCCGGGCGATACCCGGAATTGGAGGCCTACAGTTTTTTGGGCAAAGGGGCTTCGTATAAAAAGATGGTGGAGCAGATCCACCAGTGCGCCCGGGCCTTCCGGGCCCTTGGCATCCGGGAGGGAGACCGGGTCACCCTCTGCCTGCCCAACTCCCCTCAGGCGGTGGTGAGCTTTTACGCCCTCAACGCCATAGGCGCCGTGGCCAATATGATACACCCCCTGTCCGGGCAGAAGGAGATCGCCTTCTACCTGAAGGATTCCGGCAGTGCGGCCGCCGTCACCCTGGACCAGTTTTACGGCAAATTTGCCGCCATCCGGCAGGAGGCGGAGCTTCCCCGGCTCATCATCACCAGCGTGAAGGACGCCCTGGGCGGCGTCAAGAAGGTGGGCTACGCCCTTACGGAGGGCCGGAAGATCCCGCCCCTTCCCGCAGATGCAGACATGGTCCTGTGGAAGGATTTCCTGGCGGGAGCGGAAGGCTGGACCGGGGAGTACCGGGCCGCCAGAGGAGCCGGAGACCCTGCCGCCATCCTTTACAGCGGCGGCACCACCGGCACCACCAAGGGCATCCTCCTTTCCAACCTGAATTTCAACGCCCTGGCACGGCAGATAGACGCCATGAGCCACTGTTTCCAGCCGGGCCGGACCATGCTGGCTGTTATGCCCATGTTCCACGGCTTCGGCCTGGGGGTGTGCATCCACTCCATGCTGGCCAACGGAGGCCGCTGCCTCCTGGTCCCCCGTTTCAACGCCGCCAGCTACGCCAGGCTGCTGAAAAAGGAACGGCCCAACTACATAGCCGGCGTCCCCACCCTGTACGAAGCCATCCTCCGGCAGCCGGACATGCAGAACATAGACCTCTCCTGCCTGCTGGGCGTGTTCTCCGGGGGAGATTCCCTGTCCATAGAGCTGAAAAAGAAGTTCGATAAATTCCTGGCGGAGCACAACGCCAGCGTGCAGATACGGGAAGGCTACGGCACCACGGAATGCGTCACCGCCAGCTGCCTCACCCCCTACCACACCTCCCGGGAGGGCAGCATAGGCTTCCCCTTCCCGGACACCTACTACAAGATCGTGAAGCCGGAGACCACGGAAGAGCTCCCCTATGGAGAAGAAGGAGAGATCTGCCTCTCCGGCCCCACCGTCATGATAGAATACGTGAACCATCCCCAGGAAACGGCGGACACCCTGAAGGTCCACGCCGATGGCCGCACCTGGCTCCATACGGGAGACCTGGGCACCATGGACGCCGACGGCTACATCTACTTCCGCCAGCGCATGAAGCGGATGATCGTTTCCTCCGGCTACAACATCTACCCCTCTCAGCTGGAGAATGTCATAGATTCTCACGAGAAAGTGTTCATGAGCTGCGTCATCGGCGTGCCGGACGAGCTGAAAATACAGAAGGTGAAGGCCTTCGTCATGCTGGCCCCCGGCGTGGAGCCCGGCGAGGAGATCAGGCAGGAGCTGCTGGAGCACTGCCGCCTCCACATTGCCAGATACGCCATGCCCTACGACATCGAATTCCGGGACCAGCTCCCCAAGACCCTGGTGGGCAAGGTGGCCTACAAAATACTGGAGGAGCAGGAGCTCCTCCGCATCCGCCAGGAGAAGGAAGCCGCCGAGCTGGAGCAGGAGGGCGTTCCCGCCCGGCAGTTCTGAGCCGGCAATCGAAGTTCGCCAATTTTGCTCACATCCGCACGGCGGGTGGATTTTTCTGCTGCCAACGAGGCATGGTTAAACGATAAGGCGGAGGACAAATAAGATGGCTATCTGCCGCAGTACAGCCCGGAGGTTTTTAAGAAGGTAATGGTGAGAAAGCAAAAGAACAATACCAGCATTGCATTATTTCAGTACGAAGATGTAAATATTGAGGTAAAAATCGAACCGGAGAATGATACTGTCTGGCTCAGTCGTGCGCAGTTGGCAGATTTGTTTGAGCGTGACATCAAGACAATCGGTAAACATATTAGTAACGCTCTTAGCGAAGAACTTGATGACTCAACTGTCGCAAAATTTGCGACAGTTCAAAAAGAGGGAGAGCGTATCGTTACCAGAAATATTGAATATTACAATCTGGATATGATTCTTTCCGTAGGCTATCGTGTAAAGTCCAAACGCGGCATTGCCTTCCGCCGCTGGGCGAATGGGGTTCTCAAAGATTACATACTTAAAGGCTATGCCGTTAACAATAACCGTATGAATCAACTGGGAGAGGTGATACGGTTAATGAGGCGGGCAGAACAGACACTGGACGCAAAGCAGGTACTTTCTGTCATTGAAAAGTATAATGTGGCTCTGGATATGCTGGATGATTATGATCATCAAAACATGAAAAAGCCAAAAGGCAAAGAAGCTACCTATGTGTTGACATATGAAGACTGCATAAGTGTCATTGACAGCATGCGGTTCGGCTCGGAATCGGAACTGTTTGGAAGTGAGAAAGATGATTCCTTCAAGGGCAGCATCGGAAATATCTATCAGAGCTTCGCAGGACAGGATATCTACCCGTCCATGGAAGAAAAGGCTGCAAATCTACTTTACTTTGTGACCAAGAATCATAGCTTTTTGGATGGAAATAAAAGGATTGCAGCAACGATGTTTTTGCATTTTTTGGATAAGAACGATGCACTATTTGTCGATGGAGAAAAAAGAATTGCCGATTATACATTGGTTGCGCTGACAATTATGATTGCAGAGTCCAAGCCGGAAGAAAAAGAGATGATGATCAATATCATTATGAATTGCATTGGATAAAATCTCATAATGTTTCCGCTTTGAATATGCCAAAGGTCATGTGCTCTGCCCGTCCTGTCCGGCGGCGTTTTTTCTCTGAACATCCCATAAGGAGTACCGCAGATAGAAGAGCACCACGCAGATCCAGAGGGCTACCACCATATGCACAAGAAATCCGATCACCATCAGCGTCGTATTTTCTTCCCAGGGAAAAGGCAGGGCAAAAAGAGTCAGCGTTATCACGAACACGGAGCGCAGACGCAGGATGCGTTTCCGCTCCGGGCAGCCGCAGCCTTCCGCCAGGCCCGCCAGATTGGTGAGGAGCTGGAAATGAAAATACAGGCCCGCAGCCGCCGCCACCACCGGGAAAGCGTAGACGTTGATATCCAGGGAAAACAGCGCACCGACCCAGAGCAGCCCCTCCCAAAGGCCCAGGAAGATACCCAGAGGCCGGAGCAGAAGGGCCGTGGGCTCCCTCTTCCCCAGCACCGGCAGGACGTTGACCATGAGCAGGTATGCCAGCCAGTTAGGCAGGATGTTGAGAGAGCCCAGGTTCACATCCAGCTGCAGGACCAGATACGCCAGGGCCACGGTCTTGGCCGCATCGGCCAGCTGCTCCAGCTCCGTGGGAGGGCCGCCGGCGGGAGCTGTCACCGGACCCGCTTCTTCCGGCAGGCTTTCCTGCTCCCGGGGTAAAGCTTCTTCCGCCATGAAGCCTTCCTGCTCCCGAAGCAAGGGGCCTTCCGCCATAAGGCTTGCCGGCTCTTCCCCCGGGCTTCTCCCTTCTGTCATTCTCTCCCATTCCCTCATTCTTCCGCCTCCGTCAGGATAAAATCTTCTTTGGGCTCTCCGTTCCAAAATACCCGGACCCCAAAGCCCGGGGGGAAAGGAATGAGGCCTTCCTCCGAAAGATCTGCGCTCCCGCCGCCGCCGGAGGTCACCGTGCCGTCCCAGTCATCTCCCACTTCCATGCTGTCCCAGCTTCTGACCAGACCGCTGCTTCCTCCCGTCGCTCCGGACCCCGTCCTCAAAGTCGATAAAAACACGGGCTTCCGGTCCGGGTCGGACAGGTCCGTTACCTCTATGCCGACGAAATCCAAAGAACGGCGCTGCTCTTCCGTTCCGCCGAAGCGGTATTCCGCATCCACGAGCAGGATGCCATGGGAGAAAGCGGCGCCGGCGCGCAAGGCCCCGTCGTCATAGAGGATCCCGCCATAAAAGCCCTCTACCTCCGGTGCATAGACCGTCCTGACCGTCACCTCCACCGTACCGCTCTCTCCTGCGGCTTCGTACCGGGCCACCCAGGGACCTTCTTCACCGGGAAAGCGAATGCTTGTTGAGTATGGGATCTCCTGGGGGTCTCCGTTTTCCTCCACCACCCAGCCATCCTCCTGCCGCACCGTCACCGGGACCAGCATAGCGGCTCCTTCTCTGTACTGTTGTCCCTCCCCCGAAGAGACCAGAAGCCCAAAGGACAGAAGGCCTTCATAGCCCCCCTCCGGCGAGGGTTCCAGATTATATACGTAATACCCCTGTTCCTGATCCGGCGCCGTCCCCTCGTCCCATACGCCGATGTGATAAAGCGCCTCGCCGTCCTCTGCGCTTGCTGCCATGGCCTCCGCCATGGCCTGCTGTTTTGAAAGGGGCGATGCGGCGGCCAGGTAAATGCCGTTTTCATACATCAGGCCCCTGGCATAGGTGTCCAGGGCGCCGGCAGGGGTGGAGCAGCGCTGTATCCGGGCCAGGGCCAGGGAGCAGTTCAGCTGCCACTGGCTGCCGGGCCGGGGGTCCCAGGTATCCTGGGCCACAGCGGCCCCCAGCAGAGACGGTGAAGCCAGCACCAGGGCCACGCATACGGACACCAGAGCCATGCCCCGGGGATATTTCCGGAAGCGGACGATGGCGGCTATGCGCCGGGAGATGTTCTTTCCCCCGTTGGAAATGGATGTGGTGCCGGGAGCCCGGGGATAGCGCTGATTGGCCATATCCAGCAGGATACCGCCGTATTCCCGGCGCTCTTCTCCCTCCAGGCGTTCCAGGGCCCGCTGGTCGCAGAGGGCCTCCATATCGTTGCCGACACGGTCAAAAACACAGTGCAGAAAGGGATTGCACCAGTGCAGGGCCCGCAGCAGGCACCAGAACATGCTTTGCAGGGCGTCCCCGTGCTTCAGATGAAGCAGCTCGTGAAGCAACACCTTTTCGTCCGGGGTCTTTCCTGCCGGCACGGCCAGGACCGGCCGGAACACGCCGCAGACAAAGGCGGAGGGCAGTCCCTCTACAGAGACGGCGGCGCATCCTTTCAATCCGTATTTTTCGCAGACCAGCTCTATCTGACGCCGGACCTCCTCCGATGCGGGAGGGCTGTGCCAAAGCAGCAGCCGCAGCCGGAAGAAGGCCAGAAAATGCCACAGGACCGTCACCAGCACTCCGGCGGCGTAGACCAAAAAGAGCCAGTCCGTGACGCTCTGGGGGCTTCCCTGCACCAGAGGGATGGGCCACTCCATGGAAAGGGGCGCGTAGGCCGCCGAATACGCAGAATCCAGCCCCTGCTCCGCCATGGCTTTCAGGGCTTCCACCCACAGGGGCGCCGGCAGCAGGATGTATCTGGCTGCGGCGGCGGGAAGCAGGATCCGCAGGGCCAATATGCTCCAGACTGCATACTGCCAGCGGGGGGAGAGCTTATCGTTCAGCAGCCATTTCACTGCCAGCAGCAGGGCCGCCACCAGGGATACGCTTATGGTTTGCAGCAGGAATTCCCATAGGTTGTTCATGCTACACCTCCATCTCGTCCAGCAGCTTCCGCAGCCGGTCCCGTTCTGAGGCGCTGATCTTGGAATCCTTCAGAAAAGCCGCCACCAGGTCTCCGGCGGCGCCGCCGTACACCTTGCCCAGCAGGGCGTTCCTCTCCTGCCGGGCGCAGTCTTCCCGGCTGACGGCGGCGGAATAGGGTCTGGCCTGGCCCCGCCGTATGGTCACAAAGCCCTTTCCTTCCATCCGCAGCAGATAGGTGTAGACGGTTTTGGGATTCCAGTCCAGAGCCGGTTTTAAGGCGTCGGTTATCTGGCCCAGGGCAAAGTTCTCCCCTGACCAAAGCACATTGAGCACGGCCCACTCCGGCTCCGTCAATCTCTGCATTTGCGGCCTCCTTCTTCATGGCAAAGTTCCTACAAGTGTAGGAGCATTTACATCTTACACTTGTAGGAACATCTTGTCAACCTGTTTTCTTTTCCTGGGCGGATAAGCCATAATACGCCAGCGGCGGGAGCGGCAA
>JAUNBO010000044.1 GCA_030527065.1 Bacillota bacterium
GGCCCCGCCGACGGAGAGGGGACCTCCGGCGGCGGGGCCGCCGAAGGAGAAGAGACTTCCGGCGGCACAGTCACCGACGGGGAAGAAACCTCCGGCGGCCAGGGAGAGACCACCGGTGAGAGCGGAGCAGGAACGGGAACGGAAGGTTCCGGCCAGGAAGCCCTGCCCGATCCGCCGGCCCCGGGCCAGGAGACCGGCGGGACGGAAAGCAGCGGGGAAAGCACCATTCCCATAACGGATTCCGCAGGCTGACAAAAGGAAAGGGCCGGCCCCTTCCCCCGAAAGGCGGGGGGCCGTGCGAAGGGCAGGAGAGCGGCGGGACGGGAGCTGTGCGAAGGACAGGAACGGCGCAACGGCGGTCATGTGAAAAATGGGAGAACGGCGCGGCGGCCGCATGAAAAACAGGAGAACGGCATGAATGAGATCAGATGGATACGGAACGGCATGGCTCCTTCCGGGGACGCCTACACCTCCCTGATGGGACAGGAAGAAGTGGAAAAGGCCAGAGCCTTTCACCGCAGCTTTCCCCAGTACCGGGAGACGCCTCTGGCGGAGCTGCCTGCCATGGCCGCTTACCTGGGGATCGGCCGGCTGTTCATCAAGGACGAATCCTGGCGCTTCGGCCTCAACGCCTTCAAAGCCCTGGGCGGCTCCTACGCCATGGGCAGATATCTTGGGGAACTGACAGGCAGGGACCCTGCGTCCATGGACTATCGCACCGTCACTTCGGAGGCTTTGCGGAAAGAAACGGGAGAGATCACCTTCTTTACGGCCACAGACGGCAACCACGGCCGGGGAGTGGCTTGGGCTGCCAGGGAGCTGGGGCAGAAGGCGGTGGTATACATGCCCCGGGGCACCACCGGGATTCGGCTGGAAAACATCCTCCGGGAAGGCGCCAGGGCCACCATAGAAGAAGCGAGCTATGAGGAATGTGTCAGGATGGCCGCCGAAGCGGCGGCGGCTTCCGGAGGCGTGGTGGTGCAGGATACCGCCTGGGAGGGCTACGAAAAAATACCCTCCTGGATCATGCAGGGCTATGGCACCATGATCGCCGAAGCAGACGAGCAGATGGAAAAAGCGGCCTCCGGGCCCCCGACCCATGTGTTCATCCAGGCGGGAGTGGGCTCTGTCACCGGGGCGGTGGCGGGCTATTTTGCTTTAAAGTATCCCCAGTCGCCACCGGTGCTCATCACGATAGAAGCGGAGGCGGCGGACTGTCTCTACCAGTCGGCCCTGGCGGGAGATGGGAAGCCCAGAAGGGCCGCAGGCAGCGGCGAGACCATCATGGCGGGGCTCAACTGCGGGGAGGCCAATATCATCTCCTGGGACATCCTGAGAAACCATTGCAGCTTCTTTACAGCCATATCGGATCAGGTGGCGGTGAAGGGCATGCGCATGGCGGCGGCTCCCCTGAAAGGAGACCCTCAGGTGATTTCCGGGGAGTCCGGCGCGGTGGGCCTGGGCCTGCTGGCGGCGCTTATGGAGACGGAGGAGTGGAAGGAGCTGCGGGAGGCCGCCGGGCTGGACAGCGCTTCCCGGGTCCTGCTCTTCTCCACGGAAGGGGATACGGACCCGGAGCGTTACCGGAACATCGTCTGGCGGGGGCTGGAGCGGTAAGAAAAGGAGTTTCCCTGTGCATAATATAGGGGGAATATGAAAAAAGGGGGGAAGAGCTGTGAAGTACAAACTGGCCATGGTGCAGATGAAGGTGGGGTCAGATAAAGCGGAAAACCTGGGCAGAGCGGAAGCCATGCTCAGGGAGGCCGCAGGAGCGGGGGCTCAGGTGCTGGCCCTGCCGGAGATGTTCAACTGCCCCTACAGCAACAAGGCCTTCCCTGCTTTCGCCGAGGAGGAAGGCGGGCAAAGCTGCCGCTTTTTGTCCCGATTGGCGAAAGAGTTATCGGTGGTCCTCATCGGCGGCTCCATCCCGGAGAAAGAGGCGGGCGGCTCCCGGCTGTATAACACCTGCTTCATTTATGGAAGTGACGGCGCTCTCCTGGGAAAGCACAGAAAGGCCCACCTTTTTGACATCGATGTGAAGGGCGGCATCCGGATGAAGGAATCCGACACTCTCGCCGCAGGGGACGGGGCCACGGTGGTGGATACGGAATTCGGAAAGATCGGAGTGGCCATCTGCTACGACGTGCGCTTCCCGGAGCTGATACGGAGAATGACTCTGGAAGGGGCGGAGCTGGTGGTGCTGCCGGCGGCCTTCAACATGACCACGGGGCCGGCGCACTGGGATCTGACCATGCGGACCCGGGCCCTGGACAATCAGATCTTTTTCGCAGCGGTATCGCCTGCCAGAGACCTGGAGGCTCCCTATGTGGCCTACGGCCATTCCTGCCTGATAAGCCCCTGGGGAGAATTCTGCGCTGCGGCGGATTCCCGGGAAGGGATCCTCTACGGGGAAGTGGACACGGAGTATACGGCGGCCATCCGGGAGCAATTGCCTCTCTTGAAGCACAGAAGGCCTGAGCTGTATGGAGCCGGGG
This sequence comes from Bacillota bacterium, assembly GCA_030527065.1. GTDB lineage: Bacteria > Bacillota > Clostridia > Peptostreptococcales > Anaerovoracaceae > JAEELK01. The sequence continues at coordinate 2,496 of JAUNBO010000044.1, forward strand.
AGAAGAGATAAGGAGAACGAGATGAAAAGGTGGATGGGATTGTTATTGGCGCTGACGCTGGCCCTGTGGCTTCCGGCCTGCGGCGGCGACGAGGTGCTGCCGGAGGAGGAAGAGATGGAGGATGCGCCGGAGGGCGGGTACCAGATCGCCATGGTGACGGACGCCACTTCTCTGGGGGACGCTTCCTTCAACGACAGTGTGTGGAGCGCCATTTTAGACTATGCGGAGGAAAACGAAACGGCCTGCAAGTATTACAGACCGGCGGCGGAGGATACGGGGGCTTATCTGACTGCGGTGGAAGTGGCGGTGGGTGATGGCGCAAGGATCGTCTTCCTGCCCGGCTCCCGCTTTGCCGAGGCGGCCTATCTGGCCCAGGATCTTTATCCGGAGACCTATTTCGTCCTTCTGGACGCCTATCCCCGGAGCGCAGAAGGAGAATCCCGCACTGAGGCCAACATGGTGGGGATCAAATTTGCGGAGGAGCAGAGCGGGTATCTGGCCGGCTTTGCCGCCGTCCAGGAGGGCTATACCAGACTGGGTTTCCTGGGAGGAATGGCCCTGGAGTCTGTGGAGAATTTCGGCTACGGCTTTGCCCGGGGCGCCAACGACGCCGCTGCGGGCCTGGGGATCACCGTGGAGCTCCGCTATGCTTACAGCGGGAGCTTTGAAAACACGCCGGAGGCCCGGTCCCTGGCGGCGGCCTGGTATGCGGGGGGGACGGAGGTCATCTTTGCCGCCGGCGGCGCCATGGGCTTTTCCGTCATGTCCGCCGCCGAGGCCGTGGGCGCCGCCGTCATCGGCGTGAGCAGAGACCAGAGCCAGGACTCGGAAATGGTGATCACTTCGGCCCTCAAAGGTCTGGACGTGGCGGTGACGGACATGCTGGAGGCCTTCTATAACGATGAATTCCCTTACGGGGAGTCCTTGCTTTATACGGCGGCGGAGGGCGGCGTGGGCCTGTCCCTGGAGACCTCCCGCTTCAACAATTTCACCAGAGACGTCTACGATTCTGTCTACACCTCTCTGACCATAGGCGAGATAGAGATCATGGCGTCGGAGGACGCGGAAAGCGTCATGGAGCTGGAACTGCCCAATGTGACGGTGGTTTCAGAGGAAGCGTCCGGCACAGAGGGGAATTGAGATGGCGTTCCTGCCGGCCACAAGAGAAGAGATGGAAACCAGGGGCTGGGAGCAGCCGGATTTTGTCCTGGTGACGGGAGACGCCTATGTAGACCACCCCTCCTTCGGCGCCGCCATAATAGGGCGGGTGCTGGAGAGCCGGGGCTACCGGGTGGCGGTGCTGGCCCAGCCGGACTGGCGGACGGCGGAGGAATTCCGGCGTTTCGGCAGGCCCAGGCTGGGTTTCCTTGTGGGCAGCGGCAATGTGGATTCCATGGTGAACCATTTTTCCGTGTTCCGGCAGAGGCGGCGGAGCGACAGCTATTCTCCCGGAGGGCAGACGGGGCGGCGGCCGGACCGGGCCCTCATCGTCTACGCCAACCGGGCCCGGGAAGCGTACAAGGGCGTTCCCGTTATCATAGGCGGCCTGGAGGCCAGCCTGCGGCGCTTCGCTCATTACGATTACTGGGACGACAAGGTCCGCCGCTCCATCCTTCTGGATTCCAAGGCGGATTTGCTGGTCTACGGCATGGGAGAGCGGGCGTCTCTGGAAATCGCCGAAGCCCTGGACGCCGGCATCGCCGTCGGGGACATCACTTATGTGCGGGGGACGGTATGGCGGCAGACGGAGAAAAAAAGCGGGGAGGCCGGCTTTCCGGAGGGCCTGCTTTTGCCGTCTTATGAGGAGATATGCCGGTCCCGGCAGGCCTGTGCCCAAAGCTTCCGCCTGCAATATGAGAACAGCGACCACATAACGGCAGAAACCCTGATAGAGCCTTACGGGGGCGGCGTCCTGGCGGTGCAGAATCCTCCGGCAGAGCCCTTGTCCTCCCAGGAACTGGACGATGTCTATGAGCTTCCTTATGAAAGGGCCTGGCATCCCATGTACGACGGGGAAGGCGGCGTGCCGGCTTTGGAAGAGGTGAAGTTCAGCCTGACGGCCAACCGGGGCTGCTACGGCGGCTGCGCTTTCTGCGCCCTCACCTATCATCAGGGCCGCCAGGTCCGAAGCAGGAGCAAGGAGTCCCTTCTGCGCGAAGGGGAGGTCCTGACCCGGCAAAAGGATTTCAAAGGATACATCCACGATGTGGGCGGACCTACGGCCAACTTCCGGGGCCCTGCCTGCAAAAAGCAGGAGAAGGCCGGCGTCTGCAAAGACAGGGACTGCCTCTTTCCTTCTCCCTGTCCCAACCTGAAGGCGGACCACCGGGAATATCTGGACATACTGAAGGCTCTGAGGGAGCTGCCGGGGGTGAAGAAGGTCTTCATCCGTTCCGGCCTGCGTTACGACTATATCCTGGCGGACCCCAGGGGCGGGGAGTTTCTGGAAGCTCTGTGCCGGCATCATGTCAGCGGCACGCTGAAGGTGGCCCCGGAGCATGTAGCTCCCGGCGCCCTGGCCGTCATGCGCAAGCCGCCCAAAGAGGTGTTCGCAGCCTTTGCCGGGAAGTACAGGGAGATCAACCGCAGGCTGGGGAAGGAGCAGTACCTGATCCCGTACATGATCTCCTCCCATCCCGGGACCACCCTGGAGGACGGGGTGGAGCTGGCCCTGTTTTTGAAAAAGGCGGGCTTCGTCCCGGACCAGGTCCAGGATTTTTACCCGACGCCGGGGACCCTGGCCACCTGCATGTACTACACGGGCCTGGACCCTCTGACGGGAAAAGAGGTATACGTGGCCCGGACCATGGAGGAGAAAAAGCTGCAGAGAGCGCTTCTGCATTTTCATAAGGAAGAAAACCGGGAGACCGTGAAGAAGGCTCTGGAAAAGGCCGGCCGCCCGGAGCTGATGAAGACGCTGACGGGGGGAGGCCCGGGGCGGAGGAAAGGAGGAAGGCCATGAGTCTGATAGTACAGCTGCCGGATATTCTGGAGGAAAGCCGGAAAGAGCGGGAAGCCCTCATGTCGCGGGGAGAAGGCCCCCGGGGAGAAGGACCTTCCTTTTCTGTGACGGAAGAGATGAGGGCCCGGGGAGCCGGGGGAAAAGACAGTCCTCCGGAGAACCTCATAGTCCGGGGAGAGAACGCCGCCTTCATGGAATACCTGCTGCGGGAAAAGGGAATGGCGGGCAAGCTTCAGCTCATCTATATAGACCCGCCCTTTTTCTCCAAATCGGATTACGGCGCGGAAATCAAGCTGTTCTCCGGCAAGGGCGGCAAGCTCCCGGTGATGAAGCAGCAGGCCTACCCGGACACCTGGGAAAAGGGCATGGGGGAATACCTCCGGATGATGGCCCTGCGCTTCTTCCTCATGCGGGAATTGCTGTCGGAGGAGGGGGCCCTGTGGGTCCATGCGGACTGGCATGCCGTCCATTATCTGAAGGTCCTTCTGGACGAGATCTTCGGGGAAAAGAACTTTGTGAACGAGGTGGTCTGGCAGTACAAGTCCGGCGGCGCCAGCAAGCGCCGTTTTGCACGGAAGCACGATACCCTGCTATTCTATGCAAAATCTCCGGACTACTATTTCCAGGCCCAGCAGGAAATCTCCTACAACAGGGGCTATAAGCCCTACCGCTTCAAGGGCGTGAAGGAATACCGGGACGAGCTGGGCTGGTACACCATGGTGAACCGGAAGGACGTGTGGCAGCTGGATATGGTGGGAAGGACCTCGGCGGAGCGGACGGGTTATGTGACCCAGAAGCCGGAAACTCTGGTCCGCCGCATCCTGGAAAGCTGCACGAGAGAAGGGGACCTCTGCGCCGATTTCTTCGGCGGCAGCGGCACCATGGCGGCGGCGGCCCAGGACATGGGGCGGCGCTGGATCAGCTGCGATGTGGGCAAGCTGGCTGCCGTCAACACCTTGAAGCGGATGACGGAAAAAGGCGGCGGTTTCACTTTCCTTGAAGAGGACGGCGGCGCAGAAGAGGGCGTCCTGAAAGCGGATATCACTTTACAAGCCGGCGTGGTTTCGGATACAATGGAGTTGAACATAAGGCTGACGGACTACGCCCCGGCTTCTCTGGAAGAGATCCCGGTGGAAGAGAAGTATCTGCCGGCCATAGAAAAGCTGCTGCGGGAGGACCCCTTGCAGCTGGTGGATTATTGGAGTGTGGATTGGGCCTGGGACGGCCGGGTCCACCGGCCTCAGGCCTGCTTCTGCAAGGGGAAGGAGCGGGTGACGGACTGCTGCGGGACCATAGCGGCGTCTCCGGGGCCTGTTTCTGTCCGGGCCGTGGACATTTTCGGAAACACAGCCCGGCTCATACGGGAGGTTTGAGCATAGCATGGGAATTTCAAAAGGGAGAACAGGGGAGCCCCGGCTCCGGGAGCGTTTCACAAAACAGGCGGCCAGGAAGTTCGTCGTGGATATGATATTCATTTCCGTGGGCTGCGCCCTGGGCGCATTTTCGTCCATCGCCATTCTGATCCCCGCCGGCCTGTCCAGCGGCGGCATCACGGGCATCGTCCGCATCATCCAAAGATTTGTGGCGGTGGATTTTTCCATCATGTATTACGCCGGCGCTCTCATCGTGCTGATGTTCTGCGCCATTTTGCTGGGCTTCCGGGAGGCCCGGAAGATCATACTTCTGACCATACTGTATCCCGCCTTTCTTCTGCTTTTTGAGCAGTTCCCTTTGGAGCTGCTGGAGGAAAAGGACCTGACCCTGGCCGCCGTCTACTGCGGCGTCTTCGGCGGCGTCTGCAACGGCCTGGTGTTCAGCCGGGGCTACTCCTTCGGCGGCACGGACACCATCGCCAAGATCATACAAAAGAAATGCATGCCCCAGGTGGGGATCTCCAAGATCCTGCTGGGGATAGACGCCGTCATCATAGTGGCCTCGGGCCTGTTTTACGGCAGGAACATCGCTCTCTATGCGCTCATCACGCAGGTCATCGCTTCCAAGGTCATAGAATTCACCATGTACGGCTTTGAATCCAAGGTGGTGCAGGTGGAGGTCATCACGAGCAAGCAGAAAGAGGTGGTGGACTACATCATAATGGATCTGCAGAGAGGCGTTACCAAGGAGCAGGTGATAGGGGGCTACACCAACGCCGTCAAGAACAAGGTGGTGGCCTTGTGCTCGCCCCGGGAGAGCGTGCTGATACGGCAGTTTGTGGCGCGGATAGACCCCAAGGCCTTTGTCACCGTGGTGAAGGTGGAAGGGGTCTGGGGCTACGGCGCCGGCTTTACGGAGCTGGAGCCGAAAGAATAGAAGAAGAACGTTAAAGGGCTGTCTCCCGAAAGGCGGCCTTTTTTGTTAAAGAAGGCGCCCCTTTGCAGGGACGCCTTCCGAATTGAAAATGAACGTTTCTATGCACTTTTCAGAAAGTGACGGTAAGCTTGCTTACACCACACCCTGGGCCTTCATGGCCTTGGCTACCTTCAGGAAGCCGGCGATGTTGGCGCCTGCAACATAGTTGCCGGGCATGCCGAATTCCTTGGAAGCGGCGTCCACGGCGGCGAAGATGTTGGTCATGATGCCGTCCAGCCTCTGATCCACTTCTTCGAAGCTCCATTCCAGTCTCATGCTGTTCTGGGACATTTCCAGAGCGGATACGGCGACGCCGCCGGCATTGGCAGCCTTGGCCGGTCCCACCAGGACGCCCTTGGACTGGAAGAACTTAACGGCTTCGTTGGTGCAAGGCATGTTGGCGCCTTCGCCCACGGCCTTGACGCCGTTCTTGACCAGGACTTCCGCCTTGGCCAGATCGATGTCGTTCTGAGTGGAGCAGGGCAGAGCGATGTCGCAGGGGACTTCCCAGGGATTGGGACGATCCACATAGGTGGCGCCGGCTTTGCGGGCGGCATACTCGCTGATCCTCTTTCTCTCCACTTCCTTGATCTGCTTTACCAGAGCCAGATCCACGCCGGCTTCGTCGATGATGTAGCCGTTGGAGTCGGAGACGGTCACGACCTTGGCGCCGTATTCCTGAGCCTTCTTGCAGGCATAGATGGCTACGTTGCCGGAACCGGAGATGACCACTCTCTTGCCCTTGAAGTCCATACCGTTGGCCTTCAGCATTTCTCTGGTGAAGTAGATGAGACCAAAGCCGGTGGCTTCGGTTCTGGCCAGGGAACCGCCCCAACCCACGCCTTTGCCGGTGAGGACGCCTTCCCACTTATTCTTCATTCTCTTATACTGACCGAACATGTAGCCGATCTCTCTGGCGCCTACGCCCATATCGCCGGCGGGAACGTCTGTGTCGGCGTCTATGTACTTGCCCAGCTCCAGCATGAAGCTCTGGCAGAAGCGCTGGATCTCAGCGTCAGACTTGCCCTTGGGATCAAAGTCGGATCCGCCCTTGCCGCCGCCGATGGGGAGGGTGGTCAGGCTGTTCTTGAAGATCTGCTCAAAGCCCAGGAACTTGATGATTCCCAGATATACGGAGGGATGGAAGCGGCAGCCGCCCTTGTAAGGACCAATGGCGTTGTTGAACTGCACCCGGAAACCTCTGTTGACCTGGCACTTGCCCTGGTCGTCGATCCAGGCGACCCGGAACATGAACTGACGATCCGGCTCCAGCAGTCTGTCCATGACGCCGGATTCCACATACTCGGGATACTTCTCCAGCACCGGCTCCAGGCACTCCAGAACTTCTTCCACGGCCTGATGGAACTCAGCTTCTCCGGGGTTCCGTTTTTTGACGGTTTCGAAATACTTTTTGCTCAGTTCGTTCATTTTTGATCTCCTCTTTTCGTTTATAATATGGTGACATTAAAATGTAGCGATACACACACATTTAAAATAGCATATAGGCATGATGCCGTCAATATGGTTCTGGCGTAATTTTTGAAAAAACTTTGTATATTGTATAATGTTTTCGGATTTTCTTCTGTTTCCCGCCCTATCCTCCTGTGATACAGTAAATCCGCTAAATATTGTCCGGCAAAGCTTCCTTTTTTCCGCTTCCGGCTCTGACTCTGTCAGGAGAGCGCCTGCCCTGCACGCCCCCTTCCCCGGTCACCGCCCTTTTCGCCGCCGCCGAAGGTCCCCATGTCGCTGAGGTCAATGGAAGAAGCGTCTACAAGGGCGCTGCCGTCAGCCTGCTGCCCCTCTTCCGTGGAAGGGATCTCTCCGTCCAGCTGGCCCTGTATGCTCTCCGACCGGAGAGCGCCGAAGGTCTTTAAAGTTTCCAGGCCCGCCTGATATTCCTCATAGGTATAAAAAGCCGTAGGGTCGGCGCTGACATAGCTGTCTATCATAGCGGCGATCTCATCGATCCTGCTGCTGAAGGCGTCTGCGTTGAAATACCCGTCTAAAAGGTTCTGCAGGTATTCATGATATTCCTCTGCATACTCTTCCACTTCCAGCAGGGCCCCGATCAGAGGCCGTTCTGAGAGTTCCACGCCGCTGACGGGAGTATCTATGGGGAAATTCACCGCCTCCGTGGCGGAAGAGGATTGGAAGGTGCCGAAGGACAGATTGAAATCCCAGGGCAGGATGGAAAGCTGGCCGGATTCCTCATACAGGACATAGTTATGCTTCAGGCTGCTGACGTAGCTGTCCAGGTTCACCATGGCGGTGTTGGCGGCGAAGTAGCGCAGGACCTCGCTGACGTCTATACTGCTTTCCAGCTCCGTTCCCTCGCTGAGGTTTTTCAGAGCCGCTATCACCCTGCGGTAATCCGCCTCGTTGGTGCTGCTGAACACCGCATTGTCAAAGATATCGCTGTAGCTCTCTGTTTCGTCGTCCGTATAGACCAGGTCCGCTCCGCCGCCGCTCCCCGTCATTCCACCGCCGAAGCCGCCGCCTGACGGCATTTCCACAGCTCCGCCGCTGGCAAGATCCTCCGGCGCTTCTCCCGGGGCCCCTCCGCCGAAGCCGCCGCCTGACGGCATTTCCACAGCCCCGCCGCTGACGGTTTCTTCCGGCGCTTCTCCCGGGGCCCCTCCGCCGAAACCGCCGCCTGACGGCATTTCCACAGCCCCGCCGCTGATGGTTTCCTCCGGCGCTTCTCCCGGGGCCCCTCCGCCGAAGCCGCCGCCTGACGGCATTTCCACAGCCCCGCCGCTGACGGTTCCCGCCGAAAATTCTCCTGTTGCATCGCCGGGGTTTCCGCCTCCCGGCGTCTCTGCGGCTTCCCCGTTCCCGCCGGCCATCTCTGCGGTTTCCGGCTTATACAGCTCTCCAAAGCCCGTCCCGAAGACCCGCTCTGCAAAGTCCTCCTCCATGGCTTCAACGGCCAGGTACAGACCCCAGTATTCTCCGTTGATGTAAATGGCGGCATAGGCGTACAAGGGTGTTGGAACTCCCATATATTCCATCATTTCATAGGACAGGAATTCCTTCATGTATGTGGAATCCTGCACCACGTTGTTGATGACAAATTCGTCCAGTCCGAAGAAGGACTGCCCTCCCACATATTCGTCTGCTTTCAGTTTGAAGCTGTAGCGTTCCGAATCGCTTTGCGCCACCTGGGACAGGCTGGTGTTTCCCTTGGTGCGTATGCCCACAGAGCTGAAGCTTTCCCCGTTGATGACCAGATCGCAGAGCTGGTATTCCTCCGCCAGGGGGTCTTCCAGGATGGCGGCCCACTCTTCTTCCCCGATCTCGATTTCTATGGTGGTCACCTCATCCTTGTCAAACATGGCTCCCTGGTATTCCGGCTCCGACGCCGCGGCCTCTATGCCCAGATGCCCCGGCGTATAGGTAAGGCCGATGGTAAAGACCAGAGCCAGGACCAGGAGAATGGCGGCGACCCGGCCGATGTTTTTACTGATCAACATATTCTTTCCCCTCGCTTTCAGGTCCCATGCAAGCGGCGAAGCCCGAGCCTCAGCTCAGATACTCGCCGTTATAGCTTACCATCACGGCATTGGAGACTCCCTGCACCCGGTTGACCTGGTTCAGGAACTCAGAGCTTTGCTCCCTGAGCCGCACCTCCATGGTCAGCTCTATCCCCTTCTCCGAGACGGTTTTGGATTTCAGCACCTGCTTGCTGACGCCTTCCCTCACAATGGCGCTCACCTCTTCCTCCGCAGCGTCGGCGTCGCAGTCCACCACCAGAATGTAGCGCCGGTCCACAGGCTTCCGCACGGAGAACAGGATCAGGACGAGCCCCACGCACACAGACCCCAGCACTGCCAGCGGGATCATGCCCGCCCCCAGAACGATGCCCACCGCAATGGCCCAGAACATATATGCAATGTCCATGGGGTCCTTTACCGCAGAGCGGAAGCGGACGATGGACAGGGCGCCCACCATGCCCAGGGACAGGACCACGTTGGAGCTGACGGCCAGGATCACCAGAGCCGTTATCATGGCCATGGCCACCAGAGACAGGCCGAAGCCGGAGGAATACATGACGCCGCTGTAGGTCTTCTTGTAAATGATGAAGATGAAAAGGCCGAGGACAAAAGCCAGGACCAGGGCGATGGCCATATCCAGGAAGGAAAAGCTGGCGACGTTTTCCAGAAAGCTGGATGTAAAAATATCGTTGAATGTAGTCATTTTGGTTCTCCCTTCTCTTGTTG
>JAUNBO010000045.1:0-9974 GCA_030527065.1 Bacillota bacterium
GAAAGACGGTTGCAAGCACCCATTCAACAACCAAGACCCGGTCTTGCCGCTCTCGCCGCCGGCAGATTTATTATACATTTCCCTACTGGCTGTGTTTCTTTCTGTACCAAAAGGCAGGAATACAGAACAGTATAAAAACATTTTGAGGAGGTCATGCACCATGGCTGATACAGGCACCAACTTTATCCATAATATGATAGACAAAGACCTGGAAGAGGGCAGATACGAAGGGCTTCCCGTCTGCACCCGTTTCCCCCCGGAGCCCAACGGCTACCTGCACATAGGCCACGCCAAGGCCATCTGCCTGAATTTCACCACGGCCCAAAAATACGGAGGCAAATGCAACCTGCGTTACGACGACACAAACCCCGTAAAAGAAGACGTGGAGTATGTGGGCTCCATAGAGGGAGACGTCCGCTGGCTGGGCTTCCAATGGGACGGCCTGTATTTCGCTTCCGATTACTTCGACCAGATGTACGAATGCGCCGTAGAGCTCATCAGGCGGGGCAAAGCTTACGTCTGCGAGTATTCCGCCGAGGAGATAAAGAACACCCGGGGCACCCTGACAGAGCCGGGCAAGGCCAGCCCCTGGCGGGACCGGAGCGTGGAGGAAAACCTGCGGCTGTTTGAAGAGATGAAGGACGGGAAATACGCCGACGGCGAAAAGGTGCTCCGGGCCAAAATAGACATGGCCTCCCCCAACATCAACATGCGGGACCCGGTCATCTACCGCATCGCCCACGCCTCCCATCACAATACGGGAGACAAATGGTGCATCTACCCCATGTACGATTACGCCCATCCCCTGGAAGACGCCATAGAGAAGGTGACCCATTCCATCTGCACCCTGGAGTTTGAGGACCACCGGCCCCTGTACGACTGGGTCTTGCAGGCCCTGGACTGGCCCATGCCTCCCCGGCAGATAGAATTTGCCCGGCTGAACCTGACCAACACCGTCATGAGCAAGCGGTACCTGAAAGCGTTGGTGGAGGACGGCAGCGTAGAGGGCTGGGACGATCCCCGGATGCCCACCATCGCCGGCATCCGCCGCCGGGGCTACACCCCGGAAGCGGTGCGGGATTTCTGCGAGCGCATCGGCGTGGCCAAGGCCAACAGCACCGTGGACGTATCCCTGCTGGAGCATTGCGTCCGGGAGGACCTGAAGACCAGAGTGGAAAGCCGGATGGTGATCCTGGATCCCCTGAAGGTGGTCATCACAAATTACCCGGAGGACGCCGCCGAAGAGGTGGAGATAGAGAACAATAAGGAGAACCCGGAGCTGGGCAGCCGGAAGGTCCCCTTCTCCCGGGAACTGTATGTGGAGCGGGAGGATTTCATGGAGATCCCGGAGAAGAAATATTTCCGCCTTTTCCCCGGAAATGAAGTCCGCTTCAAGGGGGCCTACTTCATCACCTGCAACGAGGTGGTGAAGGACGAAGAGGGAAACATCACCGAGCTGCGCTGCACCTACGACCCCGAGACCCGGAGCGGCGGCAGCTTTGAGGGGCGCAAGGTGAAGGGCACCATCCATTGGGTGGACGCCGGGACCGCCGTCCCCCTCACCGTGCGGGTCTACAGCTACCTCTTCACAGAAGGCGAAGACGGCAGATATGCCCTGAATCCCGATTCCGAAAAGCTGTGCCGGGCCCTGGGAGAAGCTTCCCTGGCAGAGGTCTCTCCGGGAGAGCGCTTCCAGTTCTTCCGGCAGGGCTATTACATCGCCGACGAGAAGCTCTGTACGGCGGAGGAAAAGGTGTTCAACCAAATCGTGGATCTGAAAAGCTCATGGAAAAAGTAGGAGGACGGAAAGACATGGACCGGCAGACGTATATCGACGAGTATCTTGAGAGGGCCCGGAAGGCCCAGGCCATTTTTGAGAAGTACGGTCAGGAGCAGGTAGACCGGGTGGTGCAGGCAGTGGCCCGCACGGTCCACGACAACGCAGAGGCTCTGGCGGAACTGGCGGTGGAAGAGACCGGCATGGGAAACGTGGCGGACAAGGTGGCCAAGAACCGCAGCAAGGCAAAGATCGTGTGGAACAGCCTCCGGGGGAAACCCTCCGTAGGGATCATTGAAAGAGATGAAGAGACAGGCATAGTGAAGGTGGCCAAGCCCATGGGAGTGGTGGCGGCCATCACCCCCTGCACAAACCCCATCGTCACGCCCATGAGCAACGCCATGTTCGCCCTGAAAGGGCGGAACGCCATCGTCATCACCCCCCACCACAAATCCATCGCCTCCAGCACCCGGACCGTGGCTCTCATCAATCAGGCCCTGAAAGAGCTGGGAGCCCCGGAGCACCTTGTGCAGATCCTGGGAGAGCAGTCCAGAGAGAACACCCGGGAGCTCATCAGCAAGGCGGACGTGGTGATCGCCACCGGCGGCGCAGGGATGGTAAAGGCAGCTTACAGCAGCGGGAAGCCGGCCCTGGGAGTGGGCGCCGGCAACGTCCAGTGCATCATAGACAAAGAGGCGGACATTGCCCAGGCGGTTCCCAAGGTGGTGACGGGCCGGGCCTTCGATTACGGCATCATCTGCACCGGGGAACAGGCGGTGATCGTGCCCCGGGAAAAGAAGGATCAGATCGTTGCGGAATTTGTAAAAAACGGCGCTTTTTATGTCAGCGCTCCGGAGCAGAAGCAGGCCCTGCGGGAAGCCCTGTTTGTGGACGGCGCCATGAGCCGTCATGTGGTGGGGCAATCTCCCCAGGCGGTGGGAAAGCTGGCGGGGCTGCCGGTGCCGGAAGAGGCGAAAATCATACTGGCGGAAGCCGACGGCTGCGGTCCTGCGGACATCCTTTCCAGGGAAAAAATGTGTCCCGTCCTTTCCCTCTACACCTATGGCGACTTCAGGGAAGCCGTGGAAATCGCCAGGGCCAATCTGGAGATGGACGGAAAAGGACACAGCGTCTGTATCCATTCTGACAATAAAGAAAACATAGAATATGCGGGGAAAGAGCTCTGCGTCAGCCGGGTGGTGGTGAATCAGGTCTGCGCCAGCTCCGGCGGCGGCAGCTTCTACAACGGTCTGGCCCCCACCAACACTCTGGGCTGCGGCTCCTGGGGGAACAACAGCATTTCAGAAAACCTGACTTACAAGCATCTGATCAATGTGTCCCGGATCGCCTATTTCATGCCTGACAATCCCGTGCCGACAGATGGGGAATTGTGGGGAGAATGACCTCAAAGCAGCTCCCCTGACCGGGCTGGCTGCTGACGGTGATGCGGCCGCCCATGGCCTCGGCAATGCGCCGGCAGAGGGGCAGGCCCAGTCCGCTTCCCCGCTGGGTCATATTCAGAGGATGGTCTACCTGCCTGAACTCTTCAAAGATTTCAGGCAGATTTTCTTCCGGGATGCCGATGCCCGTGTCCCGGACGGCAAAGCGCAGCATGGGAGGAGCGCCGGGCTGCTCCAGGACCCCGGCTTCCAGGGCGATGCTGCCCCGGAGGGTATATTTATAAGCGTTTCGGAGGAGATTAAGGAGAAGCTGGAACAGCTTTACTCTGTCCTGACGAAAGACAATGCCGGCGGGAAAGCTGCGGACACAGCGCCATTCCAGGCCCGCCTGGGTGATGGAAGGGGCGAGAAGTCCTTCCAGATCGTCTGTCAGCTCCTTCAGAGAAAACAAGGAGGGACGCAGCACCAGATTGCCGGCTTTCAGGCTGGAGAAATCCAGCACTTCGTCGGCAATGGAAAGCAGGCTGGAGGACGCCCGCTCCATCTTGCATAAAAGGTCTTCCTGCTTCTCTGTCAGGCCGGTGTTCCTCAATATGCATGCGATCCCCATAATGACGCTGACCGGATTGCGTATCTCGTGGCAGACGGTGGAGAGCAGGCGGTTGATTTCCGGGTCCTGCTCCATCTGTAATAAAAGGGGATTTGGCAGCTGTTGGGGATACATAAGGCACCTCCTTGGTCCGGAAAAGGCGGGCTTGCTCTTACAATGAATTATACAACGCCGTTAAGCCTCTGTAAATTGCAGCCCTTCGATTATTTATGCTATAATGGGACAAATAACGGGAGGCGGGAACCTGCCGGGAAACGGGCGGTCGAAGACGCCCTCTGATTCGGCGGAGGCCCTGTGGAGAGGACCATGGAACGCAGGAATTTGTTGCTGACAATCGAATACGACGGCAGCGGTTTTTCCGGGTGGCAGCGCCAGCCGGGGAAGCGGACGGTGCAGGGGGAGCTGGAACGGGTCCTCTCCGTCCTCTGCGGCGGCCCGGTGGAGCTGGCAGGGACCAGCCGCACCGACGCCGGCGTCCATGCCCTGGCCCAGCGGGCGGCATTTTCCGGGGAGTACGGCATCCCCACGGAGCGGATCGGAGAGGCCGCCAACCGGCTGCTGACAGGAGGCGGCCCCGGCAGCGTGGGGGACGTGCGGATCCTTCATGTAGAAGAGGTACCGGAGGAGTTCCATCCTCGCTTCGGAGCGGCGGGAAAAAAATATATCTATAAGATAAGAAACGCTCCCGCGCCGGACGTCTTTCTCCGGAATTACTGCTATCAGGTGAGCAGGCCCCTGGATGCGGAGCGAATGAGAAGGGGCGCTCTTCTTCTGGAGGGGACACACGATTTCCGCAGCTTCATGGCGGCGGGGGGAACCCCCCGGGAAAACACCGTAAGGACCCTTTACCGGGTCCGGGTGGAGGAAAGCCCCCTGCCGGAGGGCGGCGCAGAGCTTTCTCTGGAGGTCCGGGGCGACGGCTTCCTCTACAATATGGTCCGCATCCTGACGGGGACCCTGGTGGAGGTGGGCCTTGGAAAACGGGAGCCGGAGGAGCTGCCGGAGATCCTGAAAGCTCTGGACCGGGGCCAGGCCGGCCACACGGCGCCGCCCCAGGGCCTGTACCTGGCGGAAGTCTATTTTGACAAAGAGGCCCTTTTCAGATAGAATGAGAAGAAGCGCAGATCCCCCGTCAACAGGCTGCACACCAGGGAAGCGGGCGGGGGAATGCCGGAGCCTGTTGAGGGAGGGCATTCCCCTGCCCGCTCCCGACAGATAACGCACGCTGTCCTTCCGGGCAGCAATGACAGGAGCAGAGAATGGAAAACAAGACGACAAGACCGGACTGGGACAACTATTTTATGGAGATGGCAGAAGTGGTGCGGAAGCGCTCCACCTGCCTGCGGCGGGGCGTAGGAGCCGTGATCGTCAAGGACCGGCGCATCATGGCCACAGGCTACAACGGCGTTCCCACCGGCATCGCGCATTGCAGCGAAAGAGGCTGCCTGCGGGACCAGATGCAGATCCCTTCCGGCCAGCGCCACGAGCTCTGCCGGGGCCTCCACGCAGAGCAGAACGCCATCATCCAGGCCGCCTATCTGGGGCAGAGCATCGCCGGAGGCACCTTGTACTGCACAAACCAGCCCTGCGTCATCTGCGCCAAAATGATCATCAACGCCGGCATCCTGCGGGTGGTCATAAAAGAAGGGTATCCCGATCCTCTGGCGGAAGAAATGCTTCGGGAAGCCGGTATCGCACTGGAAGAGCTGCCCTCCGCCGGCAAGGGCCCCCGCACCTGAGGACCCCGGGTCTCTCAGCGGCTGTGTTCTCGTCAACGGAAGGTATTGATAGTAGGGTCAGCATTATGCTTTTGAAATGCATCATCGTATTTGGCACGGCGCTTCTGATCGCTCTGGCCGTAACGCCACTGTGCATCAGGCTTGCGCCTAAAATAGGAGCCATGGACGTCCCCAAGGACGACCGCCGCATGCACCAGAGGGCCATGCCCCGCCTGGGAGGCCTGGCCATTTTCCTGGGAAGCGTGGCCGCCACCCTGCTCTGGCTGCCTGTGGTGGAAGAAGAATTGCAGCCGCAGCTGCTGCCGGGCCCGGAAATCCTGGGCATTTTGCTGGGAGGCGCCCTGATGTTCCTCATGGGGCTGGTGGACGATATCCGGGGGCTGCCGGCCAAGGGGAAGCTGCTGGGCCAGCTGGTCTGCGCCAGCGTGGTGTTCTCTTTTTCCGTGCGCTTCGAGTTTATCACCAATCCCTTTACCGGGCAGCCCACGGCGGATTTCCCCATATGGGTCAGCTACCTGCTGACCGTCATATGGATCGTGGGCATCAGCAACACCATTAACCTGATAGACGGCCTGGACGGCCTGGCAGGAGGCATTTCCGCCATCGCCACCGTCTGCATCGCTTACACGGCCTACATCCACGGCAGCTACGACGTCTGCATGGCGCTGCTGGCAGTGGCGGGGGGAAGCTGCGGCTTCCTGCCCTTCAATTTCCACCCGGCCAGGATATTCATGGGGGACTGCGGCTCCCTGTTCCTGGGCTTCATGCTCGCATCGGTTTCCGTCATGAGCCTGACCAAGAGCGCCACGGTCATAGCCGTGGCCATACCCGTGGTGGTGCTGGCCCTGCCCATTTTTGACACGGCCTTTGCCATCCTTCGCCGGCTGCTGAACGGGCGGCCCATCATGGAAGCGGACAAGGGGCATCTCCATCACCGCATCATGCGGGCGGGCATGGGACAGACCCGGACGGTGCTGACCATGTACTCCATCAGCGGGGTCATGGGGGTGGCGGCCATCCTGGTGAGCCGGGACCTGTTTGTGGAGCCCATCATGCTCACGGCGGTGGCAGTAGCGCTGATTGCCGTGTTCCTGGCGGACCAGAACGGCAAGATAGAATTGAAGGCCCGGAAGATCTCCCGCAGGGAGGATTTGGAAGCGGCCGGGCAGCAGGAAGAAGAGCCGGCATCGGAAGGGCCGGAGGACCGGGAAGGAGAGCAGGAAGGATGAAGATACTCACAGTGTTCGGGACCAGGCCGGAGGCCATCAAAATGGCGCCGCTGGTGGAGGCGCTTCAAAAGGATAAAGAGCTGGAATCGGTCCTCTGTGTCACCGCCCAGCACAGGGAAATGCTGGACCAGGTCCTGGCCCTTTTTGCCCTGACCCCGGACTACGATCTGAATATCATGAAGCAGGACCAGTCTGTGAACCAGATCACCTCTGCGGTGCTCAACGGCATGGAGGCGGTGCTGGAACGGGAGAAGCCGGATCTGGTGCTGGTCCACGGAGACACCACCACCACCTTTGCCTCGGCTCTGGCGGCTTTCTATAAAAAGATCCCCGTGGGCCATGTGGAGGCGGGTCTCAGGACCTACGATAAATACTCTCCCTACCCGGAAGAGATGAACCGGGTCCTGACGGGACACATCGCAGAACTGCATTTTGCGCCTACGGAACGGAACCGGCAGAACCTGCTGGCGGAGGGCGTCCGGGAGGAAAATATCTTCATTACGGGAAACACGGTGATAGACGCCTTGCTGAAGGTGAAGGACATTCCCTATGAATTTGAGGACGAGACATTAAAAAGCCTGGATTTTCAGGGGAAACGGGTCATTACGGTCACCTGCCACCGGCGGGAGAACCTGGGAGAAAACATGGCGCAGATCTTCGGGGCCATCCGGGATGCGGCCCAGGCCTTTCCCGATGTGGAGGTGGTCTATCCGGTCCACCTGAACCCGAGGGTGCGCCAGGCGGCCCGGGAGGTGCTGGGGGGAGTGGAAAGGGTCCACCTCATCGCTCCGCTGCAATACCAGCCCTTTGTAAACCTCATGGCCCGCTCCTTCCTCATCGTCACCGACAGCGGCGGCATGCAGGAGGAAGCCCCCTCCCTGGGCAAGCCCGTCCTGGTGGTCCGGAAGGAGACGGAACGGCCGGAGGCTCTGGAGGCAGGCACGGTAAAGCTGGCGGGGGTCAGCCGGGAGACCATTTTCAGCATGGTAAAGGAATTGTTAACGGAAAAAGAAAAGTACCGCCGGATGGCCGGGGCGAAAAACCCCTACGGCGACGGCAGGGCTTGTGATAGAATAGTAAGGATCATTAAAAATGTTCAACTGGAATAAAAAGAAAAAGGCGGCGGAATACGCTCCCGCCGTCAAAATAGAGAGCAGGAGCCTCTACCGGACCCTGGGCCGGGTGGCTCTGCCCATCGCCCTGCAAAGCCTCATTTCGTCGTCTCTGAGCCTGGTGGACAGCCTGATGGTGGGAAGCCTGGGGGAAACGGAGCTGGCGGCAGTGGGCATAGGCAGCCAGATCTTCATGCTGTATTGGGGCATCCTCTTCGGCTTCACCAGCGGCTCCGCCGCTTTCATGTCCCAGTTCTGGGGCGCTCAGAACACCAAAAGCATCCGCAAGGTGCTGGGCTTCGACATCGCTGTCTGCTCGGTGATCGGCCTGGTCTTCTTCATCAGCTGCATGTTCTACCCTGCCTTTGTGATGAGGCTGTTCACGGACATTCCCGAGGTCATTGAAATGGGGACGGGCTATGTCCGCATCGCTTCCCCCATGTTCCTCACCCTGGTGGTGCAGCTGCCCTTCACGGCGGCGCTGCGGGCCACTCAGCAGACCAAGGTCCCCATGTTCATCAGCTTCGCCGTGTTCGGCACCAATACCTTCCTCAATTATCTGCTGATTTTCGGAAAGTTAGGGCTGCCGGCCCTGGGAGTCAACGGGGCGGCCACGGCCACCCTCATCGCCCGCTCCCTGGAAATCTTCCTGGTGATGTTCGTCATCTTCGGGCGGAAGAACCTGCTGGCAGGCCCTCTTCGCGAGTTCTTTGACTGGAATAAAAACCTGTGCTTCCGGGTGATGAAGAGCGCCCTGCCCGTCACCGTCAACGAGACCATGTGGAGCCTGGGCATGGCCACCTTCGTGGCCTGCTACGGCCGCACCAGCATCACCGAATATGCGGCTTATCAGGCGGGGCAGAACATCCACAGCCTGTTCATCATGGCGGCTTTCAGCCTGGGGGACGCCCTGATGATCCTGGTGGGACAGCGCATCGGCATGGGGCAGATGGATTATGCCTTTGCCCTGACCAAGCGGCTTCTCCGCATCGGCGTCTGCATAGGCGGGGTGTCGGGGCTGCTGCTCATAGCTCTCGGCGGGCCTCTGGCCAGCCTGTTCAACTTCACGCCGGAGGGACATCAGTACACCATTTACATCCTCACCATCTTCGGCTGCTTCATGTGGCTGAAGCTCTTCAACGGCATGAGCATCACCGGCACCTTCCGCTGCGGGGGGGACACCCGCTTCGCCATGGTGGCGGAGGTAAGCTGCATGTGGCTGGTGGGCGTTCCCCTGGTGTACACCGGCGTATTCATTCTGGACGTCCCCATTTATTGGGTGGTGCTGATGGGCCAGTTCTATGAGGTGGTGGAGGGCTGCATCTGCCTGGCCCGTTTCCGCTCCCGGAAGTGGCTGAAGAACCTGATCCAGCATGTAGAATAGCGGGCCACATCCTGAAAATCCGGGCGGAGCGGCTTATTTGGCCTTCAGGCCCTCTTCAGCCCGAAGTCTGGAATTCTGTAAATGGAGGGCCATTCTCTTTTGGGCTTTCCCGTTGTCCTTTTCCCTCATGGCCTGCAGGATGTCCCGGTGCTCCCGAAGGATCTGATCCAGATTCTTTTCGCAGTAGACCGTTACCTTCCGGGTCTGCTCCACATAGCTCTGATAGGATTTCAGGACCTGAGACAGAAAGCGGCTTCCGCCGGCTTCATAAATGGCGGCGTGGAAATTTCTGTTCAGCTCTGTCAGCTTCCGGCTGTTTCGCTTATTGGTGTAAAACTCCATCAGCCCGAAGATCTCTTCCATGGTCTTCAGGTCTTCACCGGTCATCTTCTCTATGGCCCATTCCACCGCCAGGGCTTCCACCGCCGCCCGGACTGCGTAGATGTCCCGGATGTCCTGACGGGTGAACCCCCGGACAAAGGCTCCCCGGTTGGGGACGACCTCCATAAGGCCTTCCCGCTCCAGCTGCTGGAAGGCTTCCCGGATGGGGGTCCTGCTCACCTTCATTTCTTCGGCCACCCGGACTTCCTTGAGCCGCTGGCCTATGTCGTATTCCCCCTTCAGTATCCGCTCCCGCAGGATGTTGGCGATGCCCTCCGTCAGAGAGATCTCGCTGGGGAAATTCGTGCCCGTTTCCATAAAGCTCTGCCCTTACTTTTTCTT
>JAUNBO010000045.1:10074-11954 GCA_030527065.1 Bacillota bacterium
CCGGCGGCCTTCACGGACCTGGGCTCCCGGACCCGCTTCACGCCCTCCGGCAATTCGTCTTCTTCCTCCCGGGACTCGGCGTCCTTCACCCTCCGGGCCTGAGACGCTTCATATTTTTTCGCCACCCGGGCCTTTTGCTTCTCCGTTTTGGCCACAATGTCCTCCACGGATTTCCCGGTTTTTTTCGCTTCTTTATAGGGGTTTACCTTCTCGGTCTCGCCCTTGCTCTCCGCCTGCTTTTTCAGCTGGCGCTTGGTTTCAAAGGAACCGAAAGCGATGAGGCCCACCATCATGCCCACCATCAGGATCATATTGACGTTATTGTCCCGCTCGATGTTCCGGGTCTTGAAACTCACCACCACTTCCTCGCCCAGGAGATCTCCGTCGGAGCTCTGCATGTCCGGGGATATGACCACGGCGTATTCCGTGTCCGAGGTGAGCCTGATCCCGGGGGATACCATCAGCCAGACATCGTTGGGGTATTTCTCCGCATCATAGGTGGGCGTAAAGGCCACTTCCTCTCCGTCGGCGTCGGTTATGGAAAAGCAATCCTGATTCAGCGCCTGGGCCTCCTCACTGGTGATGTTGGCGGTGAAGGTCAGCTTGACAGCCACGTTCTGAATGACGGAGTTGCTGCTGCCTTCCTCCGGATAGCTGCTTTCCAGCTCAAAGCCCGCCCCAAAGGCGAAGGCTCCGGACAGTACGACGATGATCAGCGACAGGCACAAGACGACGCTTGTTCTTCTCATTGGAATTCCTCCCGGTTATTATTGTGCAACATTTCCTGTTTCTTGCTGCGGATCTTTCTTTTGCTTGTCCCGCCGGCGCAGCCGGGCGAAGAAAGCCTGAAGGACTTGTCCGCATTCCCCGCTCAAAAGCCCTGTCTCCATCTCCACCCGGTGGTTCAACCGGGGGTCCTGAAGAAGGTTATACAGGGAGCCGCAAGCGCCGGCCTTGGGGTCCATAACGCCTATGAACACCTGTGGGATGCGGGCCCTTACAATGGCCCCCGCACACATGGCGCAGGGCTCCACCGTAACGTAGAGGCTGCATTCCAGCAGGCGCCAGCCGCCCAGAGCCCGGGCCGCCTCTCCTATGGCCATCATTTCTGCGTGGGCCCGGGGATCTTTATCTGTCTCCGTCCGGTTGTGCCCCCGCCCGATGATCTCGCCCCGCCGGGCGATGACGGCGCCTATGGGTACTTCTCCCAGCTCCAGGGCCTTTTCTGCTTCCTTCAGAGCTTCTCTCATAAAGTCTTCCGCACTCAAGGGATCACCTCTGCTTCCCATGTCGCCGGCTTGCCTCAAGGCTGCGCTAACTTTATAATGATACCACACCTGATTTGGCTTTTCAATGAATTTTCCCGGTTTTTTCAGAGCTGCCGGAGAGAAGGTTACTTTTCACGGGACGCCAGGGGGACAGCCCGCCGGACCGAGTCCGGCAGGAACTGCCGGGCGGCGGGAGCGGGGGTTTTACTCCCGCTGTACCTCCGAAGGCTCTATGGCCTCTATGTCGCCGGTTTCGCCGTTGATGCGAAGGATCCAGTAACCGTAAGCCGGCTTGTGGGCGGGAGAACCCTTTATGGCCTGCCAATATGCAAAGCCGGAACGGCCCCCGTCGGGCCTTTCGCCGGACCCTTCTCTGCCGGGCACGGCGATGTAATAACTGGAGGGGGGGCCGTCTTCGCTTCTTTCCACTCCCAGCAGGTAGTGCTGATATTTATTGGCCAGCCAGCGGGCCCCGGGGGAGACCAGGGGCAGATTGGCCACGTCCATCATGCGCAGCCAGCGGGCGTTGAGCCGGTCTTGGGCGAAGGGCGCGGTTTCCTGATAAAAGCCCGGGGCCTGGCTTACCCGCCGGCTGAAATCCGCCAGGAAGCG
>JAUNBO010000208.1 GCA_030527065.1 Bacillota bacterium
CTCAGCCACCTGGGTACGCCCAGGCTCGTC
This sequence comes from Bacillota bacterium, assembly GCA_030527065.1. Lineage (GTDB taxonomy): Bacteria > Bacillota > Clostridia > Peptostreptococcales > Anaerovoracaceae > JAEELK01. The sequence goes on from JAUNBO010000208.1 coordinate 31, forward strand.
ATCGGCGTTTCCGGCGGCCTGGATTCCACCCTGGCCCTCCTTGTGGCGGCAGAGGCTTTCCACCTTTTAAAAAGGGACCCTCAGGACGTCATCGCCGTCACCATGCCAGGCTTCGGCACCAGCCACCGCACCTACAGAAACGCCCTGATGATCATGAGGCTTCTGGGAGTCACGCTCCGGGAGATCTCCATCAAGGACGCCGTCCTTCAGCACCTGGAGGACATAGGGCACGATCCGTCCCTGCAGGACCTTACATATGAGAACGCCCAGGCCCGCGAACGGACCCAGATCCTCATGGACCTGGCCAACAAGGAGGGCGGCTTCGTCCTGGGCACGGGAGACCTTTCCGAAAGCGCCCTGGGCTGGTGTACCTACAACGGGGACCACATGGCCATGTATAACGCCAATTGCAGCGTCCCCAAGACCCTCATTCCCCACATCATCCGGCAGGTGATGGACAGGCTGCCGGAGGGCTCTCCCGAAGGGGAGGAAGCCGCTCCCGGCTTCCCGGATCCCCACCGGAGCGAGGGCGCTTCCCCGGCCCCGGCTGTCAACGGCTGCTTCTACTGCAAAAACACAGCCGCCCTGAAAGCGGCTCTGCTCAGCGTCATAGACACGCCCATTTCCCCGGAGCTGCTGCCTGCGGCAGAGGACGGGGAAATCGCTCAGAAGAGCGAGGACACCGTGGGGCCTTACGCCCTCCACGATTTTTTCCTCTATCACACCGTCCTCGGCGGCGCCACTCCCGCCCGGCTCTGCGCCATGGCCTGCCGGGCCTTCGCCGGCGAATACGACCGGGCCGTCATACGGAAATGGCTGCTGGTCTTTTACCGGCGCTTCTTCCGCCAGCAGTACAAGCGCAACTGCATGCCAGAGGGTCCTCAGGCGGGGCCCGTGAGCCTGTCCCCCCGGGGGGGCTGGGCCATGCCCGGAGATGCGGAGATGGCCCTGTGGCTCAAGGAAATGCAGGAGCTTTAGCCCCCCTGCAAAAATCCTTTTTCACTCAGTACAATTTTTTATATAAAGGAGAACAATATCATGAGCAAAGATCGGGCAACATTCAGAGAAAGAGGTTTTTCCTACGATTGGGACCCCCAGGCTTTTATAGAAGAGGCCGTGAAGGAGATCCGGGCCCAGGTGGGCGGCGGCCGGGCCCTCTGCGCCCTTTCCGGCGGAGTGGACAGCTCTGTCTGCGCCGCTCTGGTCCACAAGGCCATCGGCGACCAGCTCACCTGCGTTTTTGTGGACCACGGTCTCATGCGCAAGGGCGAGCCGGAGCAGGTGAACGAGATTTTCGGTGAGCAATTCCATATGCAGCTCATCTCCATCGATGCGGCGGACCGCTTCCTGGGCAAGCTGGCCGGCGTTTCCGACCCGGAAACGAAGCGTAAGATCATCGGCGAGGAATTCATCCGCGTCTTTGAAGAGGAGGCCCGCAAACTGGGCAAGCTGGACTATCTGGTCCAGGGGACCATCTATCCCGATATCATAGAGAGTGAAAATGGAGCCGTCAAGGCCCATCACAACGTGGGCGGCCTGCCGGAGGATTTCGATTTTGAGCTGGTGGAGCCCGTGAAGTACCTCTTCAAGGACGAGGTACGCCAGGTGGGCGAGGCCCTGGGCCTTCCCAAAAGCCAGGTCTGGCGCCAGCCCTTCCCCGGCCCCGGCCTGGGCGTCCGGGTCACCGGCGCCATCACCGCCGACCGGCTCCGCATGGTCCGGGAATCCGACGCCATCTTCCGGGAGGAGATCGCCCTGGCGGGCCTGGATGAGAAAATCTGGCAGTACTTCACCGTCTCCCCCGACGCCCTTTCCACCGGCGTCACCGACGGCGCCCGCACCTACGGCCAGGTCATCGTCCTCCGGGCCATCCTCTCCAAAGACGCCATGGCCGCCGGCGTGGCCGAGCTCCCCTACGCCCTGCTGAACAAGATCGCCCTCCGCATCACCGGCGAAGTGGCGGGCGTGAACCGGGTGCTCTACGACATCACGCCCAAGCCCCCGGCGACGATTGAGTGGGAGTA
>JAUNBO010000209.1 GCA_030527065.1 Bacillota bacterium
GCCTTCGGAAAGCAGGCTGCTCAGGAAGCGGCGTTCCTGGGGGCTGAGGGCCGGGATGGCGGAAGTTTTGCCGGCGGAGGGGGAAAGGAAAGCGGTCCCGGCGGAGAGCTCCGCCGCCGCCCTTGTTTCCGGAGCCGAAGAAAAGGCGGCGCTTCCGGCGCTTTCCCGGGCCGGGATGGCAGAGGCGGCCCCGGTGTTTTTCGGGACCGGTGAAAGGGCGGCGTCTCCGGAGGAGGGCCCCGCCGCCCCTGTCCCCGAGGGCCCCGCCGCCGGCTCCTTTTTCAGGGCCCCTGCTGCTTTCGTTTTCTTTGACCAGATTCCCGCCGTCGGCTCTTCTACCGTCAGCCTGTCCTGGATTTCCCGGGCCGCCTCCCGGATCCCCGGAAGCAGGGAGACGTCTATCTCTATTCTGGGCCGGGCCAGTTCTCTTTTCTCCTCCAGATAGTCTTCCACTTCCTGCCTCATGATATCCTGCCATGTTTTCGGCGTCTGCCCCGGCTTCAGGGGCGTTTTGAAACCGTACGCCCGGCGCATGAGGAAATCCAGAGTCTTCAGCAAGCCCCCCACCAGAGGGTTTTTGCACTTGTTGGGGAAAAACCGTTCACAGCTCCAGCGTCCGTTTCTGCACCGGTACCTGTAGATTTCGTTTATCTCATAGACCCGGTCCCGGGGGGGCTCCTTCTGGTAGTGCACGGCGCCGGAGAACATGGTGCAGGGCGCAAAATACCGCTTGCCGAAAAACGCTTCGCACAAGCCCCTCTGCCCGGCCTTCCCCGCCTTCTCCGACAGGGCACCGAACACCCGGTAAGCCGCCGCCGCCACATCCTCCGGATATTCTTTATAAAATTTGGACCTTTTTATATCATAAGAAGAAAAGGTATTCAGGGCTTCCAGGACCTCTTCCGGGCTGTGTTCCCTGTAATGGAGCAGCTTCAACACATGATTGTCCGGCTCCGGATTCACAAAGGCTTCCAGCAGGGACTTGTCCAGCCCATGGTACACCACATGGTCCCGCAGCCAGGTTCTCAGATACATGTTGACAACAGGGTCCAGCTCCCGGTAGCTTTCCCAGAAGGCCCTCATTTTCCCGTGGCTTTCCTCCGGCGTGGCTGCGCCGATGCCGTTCAGCAGCTCATAGAAATAAAGGAACACAAAGCCCGCAAAGGTCTTTTCCACCTTCCCCTGCCGGACCTGGGTCCTCCAGGAAAAATAGCCCCGGAGCTGCCGGTCGTTCATGACCTGGTAGCTGGGGCAATAGGCGTAAAAATCCCCACGAAAGGAAAAGCTGTCCTCAAAGTCCTCCATGAACTTGCCCTGTTTATAGAAGAGCTCCGGAGACCGGGTCCCCCGGTCCTTTACGCTTCCCGCTATTTTACGCATTTCCCGGTATCTGGACGGCGTATAGCTCTCCATCTGGGCCGCCGTCATAAGGATGGGCCGGTCCCGGTACGTGCCGGAGCGGAGGCCCGGTTTTACCTTGGTGTTTTCATCGGACAAAAGGACTTCTATCAGTTTTTCGCTTTCCATCGGGACCTCACCCCCTTCCCGGCAGCATTTATCATGCGAAAGGGCCCCGTGCCCGCCTGCGTCTTTTATGTAAGAAAAAGGCCGGCAGGTCTGTGCGGGACGCCGCCGTACCTTCATTATATTAGAAACCGCCCCGGGACGCAAGGAGAAAAAGAACGCTTGTTCTCTCTTTTTCGGGCGTCCGTTACTATTCATAGGCGCCAGGGGGACGGTTTGCCGGACCTCCGCAGGACCGGCAAACCGCCCCCTTGGCGCCCCCGTGAAAAATAACCACCTGCCGGAACTACGAGGGATTGAGCAGGTATGCCGTCAGCTTCTTTTTCACTCTCTGCACGGCGTTGTCCACGGCCTTGGTAGATTTTCCCACGGCGGCAGCGATCTCCTCGTAGCTTTTCCCCAGGCGGTATTCCTGCCATATGCGGAATTCCAGGGCGCTGAAAAGCTGGCGGCCGTTGTGGGCCAGCAGGTCTTCCAGCTCCTTTATCAGCAACTGGGCCTCCGGGTCCGAATTGC
>JAUNBO010000046.1 GCA_030527065.1 Bacillota bacterium
CCTTATGCTATTGTATCACAACTCCGGCACATTTCAAGCCGTCAACCCGTTCTTTTCCTCTTCATGGAATAAGCGTCGGCGATGGCCGCTATGGCCAGGATGCCGCCGAAGATAACGCCCTCCCAGTAGGTGGTGATCCCCATGAGGGTCATGGCGTTGCCGATGAGGACGATGAGCAGGAAGCCCAGGACGCTGCCCACTATGGTGCCCTGGCCGCCGCCGATGGAAGCGCCTCCCACCACACAGGCGGCGATGTAGCGCATTTCCATGCCCTCAAAAGCGATGGGGGAAGCCGAATAGGACTTCATTACCCCGATGATGCCGGCAAAGGCGGCGATGAACCCGGAAATCACGAACATGGCGAAGGTGATGCGCTGGCTGGCGATCCCCACCATATCCGAAGCCTTTTCGTTGTTGCCGATGTAGAAGATGCTGCTGAACAGCTTATGCTTTTTCAAGAGGAACTGTGTCGCCACCACGGCCACGATCAGGATCCAGAAGTACCAGGGCATTCCCAGCCACTGGACCTTGCCCATGTCTATGAATTCCTGGGGCAGGCTGCCGATGGGACTTCCCTGGGAAAGGACCTGGGCCCCGCTCCTGGCAATGTACATGGTCCCCAAGGTGGCGATAAAGGACGCCACCCGCAGCTTGGCCACCAGCACCCCGTTCAGGGCGCCCACCAGCGTCCCCGTGATGAGCCCTCCCATGATGGCCACGGGAATGGAGGAGCCGTTCACCATCAGGTAGGCGGTGGACATGCCGGAAAAGGCCATCACCGAGGCCACGGAAAGGTCGAAGTTCTTGGTGATCAGCAGATAGGTGATGCCGATGGTCACCAGACATTCGTAGGACTTCCTGTCCACCATGGTCAGCAGGTTCCCCGCATTCAGGAATTTCCCGCCGGAAGCCGCCTGCAGATACACCACTATGACGATGAGCAGGACCAGCACGATGAGCTCCCGCCTGTGGAGAATGGCATGGATGATCGGGTTGGAATTCAGGGTTTCCGGAACCTTCCCCCAGTTTTTCTTTTCCCTGGCTTCTTTTGGAGCTCTCACCACTTTTCGCTTCATTGCAGGGCCTCCTTTCCGCCTTCTTCCACCGCAAGGCCCATGATCCCTCTGCCTATTTTGCTTTCGATGTCCGGATCTCCCGCCTCCACCTCTGCGGAGACTTTGCCTCTGTAGACGGCTATGACGCGGTCGCTCATGCCGATGGTTTCCGGCAACTCGGAGGAGATCAGGATGATGGCCATGCCGTTGTTGGCCAGCTTTCTCAAGATCTGATAGATTTCGTATTTGGCTCCCACATCTATGCCCCGGGTAGGTTCGTCCACGATGAGTATCCTGGGATGGGCCAGAAGCCAGCGGGCCAGGACGATCTTTTGCTGGTTCCCGCCGGAGAGGGAGAGAATGCCGTCGTCTATGCTGCCCACCTTGGTGTTCAGCTGGTCTATCATGTCGTTGGTGTTCTCAATGGCTTTTTTGCCGTCCAGCAGGCCCCCCTTCACCAGCTCCTTCAGGGTGGCGGCCACCGTGTTTTCCTTGATGCTCATCTGCATAAACACGCCGGCTTCCTTGCGGTTTTCCGGCAGATAGCCGATGCCCTGGGCCATGGCGTCCTTGACGCTCCTGGCCTGGAAGTCCTTGCCGAAAAGCTTCACCTGGCCGGAAAAGGCTTTCTCCGTCCCGAAAAGAGCGGTGCAGAATTCCGTCCGCCCTGCGCCGGAAAGGCCGGCAAAGCCCAGGATCTCTCCCTGATGCAGATCAAAGGAGATGTCGTTGAAGCCGTGACCGGCGTAATTCCTTACCTCCAGGACCTTTTCGCCTTTTTTTTCCGCCTTGGGCGGGTACATATCGTTCAGCTCCCGGCCGATCATCATGTGCACCACATCCTGCTCGTTGATGTCCGATACGTTTTGAGTGGCCACGTATTTGCCGTCCTTCAGCACCGTCACCCGGTCTGCGATCTCAAACACCTCGGAGAGCTTGTGGCTTATGTATATCATGGTGACGCCGGCCTCTTTCAGCATATGCATGATCTTGTAGAGCTCCCGGATCTCATCGTTGGTGAGGGAAGCCGTAGGTTCGTCCAGTACCAGCAGCTTGCAGTTCCGGGAAATGGCCCCGGCGATCTCCACCATCTGCTGGGCGCCGATGCCCAGAGCCTTCACCGGCGTCTTTGGGTCTATATGCAACATTTCCAGGATGCGCAGAGCGTCTTCTCCCAGATTGTTTGTTTTCATGATTCGGAAGGTGTTCATTTTCTCGTTGGAGGCGCAGATGTTCTCCGCCACGCTGAGACCCGGTACCAGGGACAATTCCTGATACACCACATTGATGCCCAGGGTCCGGGCATGCTGAGGATTCTTTGCCGCCAGAGGCTGGCCGTCGAAAAGGATGGTCCCCTTATCTCTGGCCACCACGCCGGAGATGATCTTGATCAGGGTGGACTTTCCCGCCCCGTTTTCTCCCAGAAGCGCATGGACCTCTCCCCGGCGGATATCGAAACTGACGTCGTCCAGGGCCTGGGTGCCGCCAAAGCGCTTGGATATGTTTTGGATCGAAAGCATTACATCGTTTTCCATCGAAATTCCCCTGTCTTCCTGTAGCAGACTTGTGCTGGAACCGTCCCCGGTCCCGCCCTGCGGGACCGGGGACGATAGGTTCATTTTCTTTGCCGTTTACTCAAGAGCGTCCAGGAACAGATCTACGTTATCCGCAGTGATCAGCATGGTGCCGGTATCCGTGACGGGAGGAACCGGGGGAATGCCGGCGGACATATTGCCGATGCCCAGACCCACGTCTTCCATGGCGTCGGTGAGGATCCAGTAGATGTAGTGCATGGCCATGTACTTGGTGGTGTAGGACCTGGAAGCTACGGAAGCGGTGACTACGCCGTCCTTGATGTAGCCCAGCAGGTCTTCGTCTCTGTCCATACCGATGATGAAGATCTCGCCGACCTTATCGGCTTCCATCACGGCGCGGGCCGCAGCCGCTCCGCCTACGGAGTCGGTGCCGATGAGGACCTTCAGATCCGGGTTGGCCTGGATCAGCGCAGAAGCTCTCTGCAGGCCGGTCTCGGGATCTGCGTCGGTGTTTACCAGAGGCAGGACCTCTATGCCGGGATATTCGGCAAAGGTGTCCGTGTAGCCGCCGGAACGCTCGTCGTGAACGGGGACGCCGGGGATGGTCAGGATGCCTACCTGGCCTTCGCCGCCGATGAGCTCAGCCGCATAGGTGCCGCCGGTGACGCCGACCTCGTGGTTGGAGGCGCCCAAAGAGCCGTAATAGGTAGAGGTATCGTTCATGCCGCTGATGACGGTGACCACAGGAATGCCGTTGTTCATGGCGTTCTCGCAGGCGCTGAGGATGCCGTCGCCGTCGATGGGGGAAACGATGAGGCCGCTGACGCCCTTGGCTACCAGTTCGTCGATGATCCTGGCCTGCTCAGAGCTGCTGCCGTCGGTGGGGCCATAGAAGTTGCTGCTTCTGTCGAAGGAAAGCCCTAAGTCTTCCGCCGCTGCTTCCAGACCTCTGAGGCCGTCGTTCCAATAGGGGATGGTGGTGTAATAGGAGACGTAAGCGATCTCGCCGATGTCTACGGCGGGACCCGCTTCTTCTCCGCCGCCCTCGCCATCCTCAGTGACGGGTTCTTCCGTATCGCCGCCGCAGGCTGCGAAGCAGGCAAGAACCATCATCAGAGCCAGCAATAAGGCTAAGAGTTTTTTGTTCATGTTTTCTCCTCCTTTTCTAGATATGCCTTTCCGTTCGATCGCCTGCCCCGTTTGCGGAAGCAAACGGCCGGCAGGCTTGTGCGAAAGGCCCGCAGATCTGCGGGGGCCTGTCGCCGCTAACATATTAGAAGCCTTACGGCGACTAACCTTGTGCAGGGAGATGTCTGCCCTGTTCCCTGGCCTTTCTCTGCTGCCTTTCCACCGAGGAGGCGGAGAAGGTGTTGATGAGGACCACGGCGATGAGGAACACCCCCAGGATGCCGTCGAACCAGTAGATATCTATGCCCATCATGACCATGCCGTTGTCCAGCAGGGACAGGAACGCCAGCCCCAGAACGGCCCCCAGCATGGTGCCGCTGCCCCCGTTCAGAGAACAGCCTCCGATCACACAGGCGAGAAGGAGCTGCATCTCCAGCCCCGCATAGGCGGTGGGAATGGAACCGCCCAGCCTGGAGGAAGAAAGGCAGCCTGCCACGGCGGCCAGGGCGCCGATGGTGATGTAGAGGATCACCCGGATCTTGTCCACATTGATGCCGGTCAGCTCCGCCGAGACCTGGTTGCCGCCTATGAAATAGAGCTGGCGGAACCACCGCACCTTTCTCAGCATGATGTCTATCACCACCGCCAGTATCACAAATACGATGAATATGATGGGGACGCCGCCTATGGTGGAGCTGCTGATGGAAGTAAAGGCCTGATCCACCATCCGCACCGGGTTCCCCTGGGAAATGGCCAGCACCAGACTTCGGACTATGGTCATGGTGGCCAGCGTGGTGATGAAAGGATTCACCTCCAGTTTTGTCACGATGAGGCCGTTAATGAGGCCGATGAGACCGCCCACCAGAACGGCCAGAAGGAAGGCCAGGAAGAGGCTCATGCCGTCCTTGGCGAAGGACGTGAACACATAGCCGGCAAAGGCCATGACAGAGGCTACGGAAATATCGAAGACCCCCGTGATGAGCAGGAAGGTCATCCCTATGAGAACAAAGGCCTCTATGGTAAAGCCCCTGGACATGGATTTCCAGTTGGTGGCGGTCATGAAGCCCTCGTTGTAATTGCTCAGATAAACACAGATGACCAGGATGAGAACGATCAGAATAAATTCCGGTTGTTGTACCAATGAGCTCAGAAACGATTTCTTTTTCACGATACTGACCCTTCCTTATAATAGCCTGCCCCATTTGCAGAGCAAATGGCCGGCAGTCTGTGCGAAGATCCCTCAAACTCTTTGATTTTCAGGACTCCGCCCCCGCATGTATGCTCCTTGTGAGAAAAGACGGAGCAGCCGGTAAGCCGGCAATGTTCCGTCTTTTCATTGTAGCAAATCTTTTCAGAAAAGTACTTCAATTATTTTCCCTGTTGTTTCGTTTTTTTTGGATTCCGCTTTGCCGCTTTTTTATGCGCCTGGGAAAAAGGCATTGTCGGAAGCAAAGTGCTTCAGCATCACCAGCGGCTCATATGCGGAGCCGTTGCAAATGCTTACTCCCTCCTCCGCCGCTGCTTTGGAAACGAAAAATTCATCGGCGGTGAGCTGCCCCAGCCGTATCAGGCCGGGGGTCTCGCAGGCATAGGCTCCGAACTGCCCGTAGCCCTGGACCAGGATGCAGCCGTAGGCCGCCCGGTCCCTGGCCGTGACCTGCTTCCCCGGCTTCACCACCAGCTGTTTGGCGGCAATGTATTCATTTCCGTACATGATCCAGTACTCCGCATATTCCGGGGTCTCCTCAATGAGGAGCTTGGGCCGGAAATAGTGGCGGCGGTACTCCGGGTCCACATTCTTTTCCCAATCCAGCAGGCTCAGGATATAGTCCGGGTCCCCCTTCTTCTCCTCCGGCACATCCCCGGTCAGGGCGGCCCAGCCGTTTCTTTCTCCGTGGGTGACGTTTTCAAAGACGGCGGAGGCGTCGCTGTTGAGCTGGGGCTCGTAGGTGAGGCAGGAGCCGGGGGCGTGAAGGACGCCGGGAGGCGTATACCAGGCGGTCTCCAGCTGTATCCGGTAGGCCCGGGAAAGCTCCGTCAGCCGGTTGTCCCCTTCCATAAACGCCGCCATCCGCTCCCGGACCTCTTCCTTTGTCACATCCGGCGCAAAGCCGAAAAAGGTGTAGGGGAAAGAGCCGGGATAGCTGTTGTACTGGGCCGGGTAGAAATAACCCTCGGCCTTTCCGCCCTTTCCCACCCGGGCCGCCGCCTCGAAATCCAGGTGGACATGGTGGAACAGGGGCGCCCCGAAATCGAAAAATTTGGCGTTCATGGGCCAATCCCCATACTTATCCCACAGCTCCTTTCCCAGCAGCTCCTTCCCCAGCAGAGCCACGGCTTCCTTCAGGAGAAATTTGTTTTCCGGATCCCGGCCGTCCAGAGAGATGTAGCTCAGGCCCTCGTCCTCCGGGGTCAGGGGGCCGGAGCCGCCCCGTATGACGCTGGACAGAAAGCGCACCTCTATGGCTCCCCGGTCGGGATGGCAGGCGTAATAATCCTGGGGATGGAGGCGGAGCCTCATGCCGGGCCTGGAATTTTTCCGGCAGACAAAGGCCGGCGTCAGCTGGAATACGCCTCCCTTTTCTTCAAAAAGTGCCCGCAGCTTCTTTTCTTTTTCGTTCATGTCCCTTCTCCTCTCCGGTCCCGACGGTCTCTTCCCTCTCTCAAGGGTGAAGCAGTATTTTGATCCCTTCCTGGCGCTCCGCCAGGGCAAAGGCTTCTTCCCAGTCCTCCAGGGCAAAGTGATGGGTCACCAGACCGCCCAGATCCATTTTGCCCTCCTTCACCAGCTTCAGGGTGGTCTCCCAGGCCTGCCAGTTGTGGCCGAAGGTGCCGATGATGTTGATCTCCCTCTGGGTCAGCAGGGCGTATTCGATCTCCATGGTCTGTCTGGTCAGCCCCACCTGAACGAAATTCCCCGTCTTCTTCAGGGCGCTCATGCCGCTGCGGATGGCGGGAGGGGCTCCCGTGCAATCGTAGACCACATCGGCGCCCATGCCGCCGGTGAGCTTGCCGATCTCCTCCGCCAGATCCACCTTGGTGACGTCCAGGATATGGTCTGCGCCCAATTCCTTCCCCCGCTCCAGACGGGCCAGGTCCTTGTCCGTGCCGGTAAGGACCACGGTGCAGCCGAAGCCCTTCACCGCCTGGGCCACCAGAAGGCCGATGGGGCCGGGGCCCATCACCACGGCCAGGTCCGTGGGCAGCAGCTTCACCTTATCGTAAACGGCGTGGACCGCCACCGCCGCCGGCTCGCAAACGGCTCCCTCATCCAGGCTCACTTCCTCCGGCAGCTTGTGGACGATGGCGTCCCGCACCACGCAGTAAGGCGCAAAGGCCCCGTTGGTGCCGTAGCCGATGGAAAGGCGGCCGGGGCACATGAGCTGCTTGCCGGTGTTGCAGTAATAGCAGTCGCCGCAGATGATATTCCCCGTTTCGGAGACCACCCTGTCCCCGGGCTTCACCTTGGTGACGTTGGCCCCCACCTCCTCCACCACGCCGCTGAACTCATGGCCCAGGATCACCGGCGGATTGCTCCAGGTCTCATTGTGGAGTATTTTGATGTCCGTCCCGCAGATCCCGGCGGCGGCCACTCTTATCTTCACGTCCTTCAGTCCCACCTCCGGCTCTTTGGTTTCCACCAGGCTCACATTGCCCGGACCCTCCTTGGTTTTCATCAATGCCTTCATTTTATCCAGTCCTCCTTTTTTTCTTATTAAATCACCGGGGGATGTGCAGGATCACCCTGGTCCCCCCGTATTCTTCGCTTTCGTAACGCATGGAAGCGGCTTCTCCGAAGAGGATGCGCAGCCTTTCGCTGATGTTCCGCACCCCGTAGCTTTCCAGACCTTCCACGGCCTCTCCCTTCAGCATCCGGTTCAGCTTTTCCGTCAGGGCCGGCTCCATCCCCCTGCCGCTGTCCTCCACCACGATTTCTATCAGCTCCTCTTCCCCGCGCCCCGTCACCCGCAGGACGCCGCTTTCCTGCTGTATCTTCAGGCCGTGGTAGATGGCGTTCTCCGCCAGGGGCTGAAGGATCAGCTTGGGCACCTCCTGCCCCAATATCCCTTCCTCCACATCGATCTCGTAGCGGAATTTATCGCCATAGCGGATGCTCTGTATCTTCAGATAGCTTTCCAGGTGCTTCAGCTCTTCCGACAGGGGGATGATGTCCTTGCCCCGGCTGATGCCCACCCGGAAGAAGGTGGTGAGGGCCTCCACCATGGTCTGGACCTCCTCCTGCTTCCCCGCCCGGTTCAGCCAGAGGATGGAGTCCAGGGTATTATAAAGGAAATGGGGGTTGATCTGGGACTGCAGGGCCTTCAGCTCCGCCGTCCTCAGCTTCTGCTGGTCCTCGTAAATATCGTCCATCAGCTCCCTTATGCGTCCTATCATCACGTTGAAGCTGCCGGCCAGCTTGTTGATCTCCTCATAGGAGCTGGACACATCGATCTCCACGTCCCAATCGCCCTCTTCTATGCGGCCCATGGCCCCCCGCAGGTGCCGAAGGGGCTTGGAAAGGCGGTTGGTGGCCCGGACGGCCGTAAAAATGGCCAGCCCGATGATGAAGAGGGTCAGGATCAGAGTGGCTACCAATATGGCGTTCCCGCCCCGGTTCAGCTGGCTGGCGGGGATGATCCCCAGCACCTTCCAGTTCACGGCCTCCAGCTGCCGGTAGGACACGATGGTATTCTGGGACGACCCGGAAAGGCTTTCATCCAGCCCCCGCAGGGGGGCGGAAAAGGTTCCCTCCGTCCCGTCGAAGGGAACAAAGGCTTCCAGTCCCTCCAGGCGGCCTTTTTCCCCCTCCGGTCCCAAAATGACGTTTCCTTCTTCGTCCAGGATAAAGATCTGGCCTATGCCCTCCAGGCGCATGGAGACCATCTCCATCACCACGTCCTCGCTGATGTCCACCAGGATCACGCCCGAAAGAGCGCCGGTGGCCTTGTCCACCACGCCCCGGCCGAAGCTGATATAATTCCCCCCGTCGCTGACGGTGGCGAACTGCCCCGGATGAGGCTCGAACCACAGATGGGCGCCGCCGCTCTCCATAATGGCCCGGTACCAGTCCTGCTCCCGGTGGTCCTGGTCCAGAAAGGCCCTGTCGTGGGATTTGTACTCTCCCCCGTTTTCCCCCAGAACATTGAGGCCGGCAATGTCCGGCTGCATGTAGGTGGCGAAATACAGCTCCGCATCGGTCTGGAGGTCTGTGGAATACCGCAGGGCCACATCGCCGCCGAAATCCATCCTCAGGGCCGTCTGTATCTGCTGGTTGTCCGCCGCCACCTCGCTGAGAGCCACGGCAGTGCCCAGAAAATGATCCACCTCCGCCGCAGCCCGGGCCACGGTCTCCTGCCCGAACTGGATGGCCACATCGTTGATGTAGCGGGAGGACAGGGAAAAATACACCACGTTTATGACCAAGGCGGGGATCAGTGCGAAAAGGACCAGATAGCGCAGGAAGCTGTTATATATGGAGCCCTTTTTCCGGACCAATCTCAGTTTTCTCAGCAGCTTCCCCATGTCAATAGCCCTCAAGCTCTATCAGCTCCCCGGCGTTGCTGATGTCGTAGGTTTTTCCCGGCATCACGATGCGGGAGCGTATCCGCTGGGCGTCCTCCAGGCAGTTGATATAGTAAAAGACGATGGGGCCGAAGCGGGGAGAGCATTCTATGGTGGCCAGCATATCTCCGGCGATGATGGCCTTCAGGGCGTCCTTGTAGCCGCCCATGGAAACCACGGGGATCTCCCCTGCTTCTGTATCCGTCCCCGGCTCCAGGCCCACGTTGCGCATGGCCTGGATGGCGCCGATGGCGGAATCGTCTATGTGGGCAAAGACGGCGTCTATATCGTTGCCGTAGGTGACCAGGGCCTCCTGGACCACGTTGAGGGAGTCCACCCGGTCGAAGTTGCCGTCCACCGTGATGATTTCCCAGTTCCGCTCCTCCGCCACCTTCCGGAAGCCCTCGGAAAGGTAAGAGGCAGAGGAAGACCCGGTGGTGCCTGAAACCTCCAGCACGCAGATCTCCTGCTCCGGGAACTGCTCCGCCAATATGCCGGCGGCCCGGCTGCCCACCTCCACATGGTCCGTCATGATGCAGGTGACATAATCCACGCCCACCGTCCCCGCGGCCAGCCGGTCTATGAGGATGACAGGGACCCCCGCTTCCCTGGCCGCTTCAAAAGCGCCTTCCAGGCCGAAATACTGCCTGGGGGCCACGATGAGATAATCCACCCCGGCCTCGATGAGCTCCAGGATGTCTGCGTTCTGCTTTTCCAGGGAGCTTTCCGCATCCCGGTACAGCAGCTCTATCCCCAGGGCCTCCGCCTCCTGAAAAATGGAAGCGTTCTCATAAATGCGCCAGTCGTTGTTGACCTCCATCTGGGAAAAGCCCACCCGCAACGGGCGGTCCTGAGGCCTTTTGGGCTCCACATTGACCCAGACCACCTGGTCCGGGCTCACATCCGTAGGCGTGATATACTCGTAGCTCAGAAAGCTCCCGGCGTTGAGATTGACGTTTTCAACGGTCCCGCCGCTCTCTTCGCCGGAAGGCTCCGCCACAAAGACGATCTCCTCCCGGCCGCCGCAGCCCCAGAGCAGAGCCGCCGTCAGTAAAAGCAAGATTCCTTTTTTGTACTTCATGGCTCTCTCTCCTATTCAACAGGGTATCACAAAACCCGAAGGGAAAAAAGAGCTTTGCCCCGATTGTCATTTCTATTTTTTTTTGATATACTTAAAATAATTTCAAGAGCAATTCGTCAGTTCAAAGAAAACGGTGACGCCATGCATGTTCTGATCGTAGACGACGAACCTCTTATCCGGGAAGGCCTTGCCGGCAGCGTAAACTGGGAGCTGCTGGGTTTTTCTGTGGTATCCTCTGCCGCCGACGGCATGGAAGCCCTGGCTTCCGTGGAGCTTTCGCCGCCGGACCTGATCCTTACCGATGTGCGCATGCCCTATCTGGACGGACTGGAGCTTTCCGCCAGGGTGCGGGAGATCCTGCCCGACGTCTGCATCGTCATCATCAGCGGCCATGAGGAATTTGCCTATGCCAGGGCGGCCATGAAGCTGAATGTCTTCGATTATATCCTGAAGCCCATCAAGCTGGACGAGCTCACGGAGGTGGTCCGCCGGGCCGCCGGGCATATCCGCACTCAGAGAGAACGGCGGGAGGACGATTACTACGCCGAAATCTTCAAGGGGCCGGTGAACGGCCGGGGCCCCGCCCTGTTTCTGGACAAGGCCGTAGCGGAAGCCCCCGACGCCATGGAGCTCTGCGACATCCGGGAGTTTTCCCGGGCCCTGGCGTCCGGCGGCTCCGACGAGACCCTTTCCCGATACCAAGAAATACAGGAGCGCTTCCTGAAGATGGACAGCTGTCCCCGCATCCTGCTGCAGCTGACCTGCAGCAACCTGTTTTTCGAGTGCAAGCACGCTGTAGAAGAACAGGACGGCCAGTTGGAGGCCATCTTCGATTCTCCGGTGGAGGTCTTTCGCTCCGTGATGACCCAGCCCACCATGCAGGAAATGTTTCAGGCCCTCACGCCCATTCTCTCCGCCATGCTGTCCCACCGGGACAGCCTCCACGGCAATCATTTTTCCCGGGAAGTGGATATGGCCAAGAAATACATCCAGGACCACTTCAATGAGGTGGACCTGTCCCTCAACAGTGTCGCCCGCCACGTCAATATGAGCGCCTGTTATTTCAGCGTCGTTTTCAAAAAAGAGACCGGCGTCACTTTCATCAATTATCTCACCCAGGTCCGCATTGAAAAAGCCCGGGAGCTGCTTCGGAGCTCCAAGCTGAAATCCTACGAGATCTCCTATCAGGTGGGCTATAACAATCCCACCTATTTCAGCACCGTGTTCAAGAAGCTGACGGGGGTCTCTCCCGTGGACTACAAAAAACAAGGGGGAGCGTCTTGAAACAGGACGCCCCCGGCAACGTCAGACT
>JAUNBO010000210.1 GCA_030527065.1 Bacillota bacterium
GATGTGAGCGCCTACGACGCCATCGCCATTGAAGGCTACACCTATGTGGAGACCACCGGCGATCTCCTGCAGATGGACCGCATCAACGGCAACAAGGTCATAGACGTCTGGTATGTGGCCGGGGGCGAGGAGATCATCCCCGATGAGGAAACCCCCACCGGCGACGCCCCCATTGAAGAGGATCCCGTTGCGGTGATTCCGGAGCCCGAGGTTCCCCTGGGGAATGTGCCCCAGACCGGAGACCGGAATATGCCCATCGGCTGGCTGATGGTAGCCCTGGTCTCTGCAGGCGGGCTGGCTGTGCTGGCCGCCACAGACCGCAGGCGCAAAGAGGAAGAGGAAGTCTGATTCCCTTCTCCCCTTCTGAAACGACAAGTATTTCTATAACAAGACCTCAGCGGCGGCGTCAGAACAGGACGCCGCCGCCCCCTTTTTACGCAGGAAATATCGCCGCTCAAACGCAGGAAATATCGCCGGCCGGCGCCGGCGATATTAACGGAGAAACAAGGCTGATTTCCCTTACTCTATTTCAGGAAGCGGCCTCACATTTCGCAATGTATTCTGCCGTAAGCTCCACCCGGGAGCCGTCCCCCCGGAGCAGATACTGGAAGCCGGCCTGCCAGAGCATTTTCCGGCAGGCGGTGACATCCAGGCCCCGGCCTGCGGAGGTGTCCGCCGCCGTATCCCGGGGATTGACGCCGGTCTCTGCGCAGATGCTGTTGGAGCCGCTGACCAGGCAGATGCCGTTGGGCTCGTGGATGGGCAGCCAGGGGTAGGGCTCCAGGGCCGTCAGGGCCAGGGCGTTTACGGCGGCGATCTGGGCCAGCCGGAGGTCGGAGATCTCGTCGGTGAACTCCGTCCCGGGCACCGGCGTACGCTTCATCACTCCCACCGTATCCAGCTTCCGCTCCACGCTCTTGAACACGTGGTCCATCAATTCTTCCGGCGTATGCTCGGAACCGATGGGCTCCAGGCAGTCCTGCAGGGCCAGCCCGGCGCCGGCGGCGTTGTCTATGGTCTCCTGCCGCCGCTCCGGCGGGATGGTGGTGTACACGCCCTCCCCCAGGCGGATTACATGGTAGGCGCCGTCGGCCCCGGCTTCCTTCAATTTGACAAAGGTCTCCCGGTCTGTATCTCCTATGTTGGTGTACAGCAGCGTCTGGGGCGGCGCTTCCTCCCTGGCGATCCTCACGGCCTTCAGGTAATAGTCCAGGTCATATTTGTCCATGGTCATGAGCCACAGGCAGTAGAGGTCTCCGTCCTTGGTGAAATCGTGCACCTTTTGACGGATGGTATCCTCGTCCAGAGTGAGCTTCCCCTGAAAGCCGGTGTGGGACACGCCGAAGGAGCAGAATTTGCAGTCGGCCTCGCAAGGGTACAGCTCCAGGCCCACTTGTCCGAAAAGAACGCCGGTGTTGCCGCTCTTCTGACGGGAAATATCGTTGGCCACAGCCCGGGCAAAGGTGGCTTCCGGGGACCATTCCCGAAAGCCCAGCAGATAGATGCATTCTTCTTTTGTGGGGGGCGTCCCTTCCAGGACCTTCGTTAAGATTTCCGATGCTCTTGGATCCATAGTACGGTCTCCTTTTCTCTTTTCGCTTTACTTTTTGGCGAGACAGCAGCAGTCCGGCGCATCTTCCTTTTTCGGCCTCTGCTCCGGGTGAAGCAGGAAGCGGACCGGCCGCAGCAGGCGGTGGAAGAAGAGGGCCATGCGCAGCAGCTCTTCCATTTTCCCCTCCGCCGCAGCGTTGAGCAGGCGGGCGGCATACTCGCAGCCTTCTCCGTCTATGGAGTAATAGCTCCATCTCCCCACCTGTCGGGCCTTCACAATGCCGGAGGCGCACAGGATCTTCATGTGGTGGGACAGAGTGGGCTGGCTGATCTTGAGATCCTCCAGCAGGATGCAGGCGCAGAGCTCTCCCTGGCTCAGCAGCTGTAAGACCCGCACCCGGCTTTCATCCGTAAAGGCGCGGAACACGCGGAGATATTCCTTTGTCACGGCAGACCCCTCCTTTGTTTTT
>JAUNBO010000047.1 GCA_030527065.1 Bacillota bacterium
TTGAGCCGTAAAATTCTCTGGGACGAGGACAGTCCGGCAAACCGCTCCCCCTGGCGCCCCCTTGAAAAGTAACTAGAGATGTGGTGTGTTTTTCTTTTTGCAAAAATGTGGTATGATAAGGATAACACACAAGAGGGGAGTGATGTTATGCATTTGATATTATTGTCCGGCGGTTCCGGGAAGCGCCTCTGGCCCCTGTCCAACGACGTCCGCTCCAAGCAGTTTTTACAGCTTTTACCGGCGGGGGACGGCACTTGTGAATCCATGGTCAGCCGGGTATACCGGCAGATCAGAGAGGCCGGAAGCTGGGATTCCATCACCGTGGCGGCCAGCGCTCTGCAGAAGGACCTGCTGCAGCTTCAGCTGAGCCAAGATGTCAATATAGTGGAAGAGCCCGAACGCCGGGACACCTTCCCCGCCATCGCCCTGGCCTGCGCTTTTTTATGTGACAAGAAAGGAGTCCCGGAAACAGACGTGGCGGCGGTGATGCCGGTGGACAGCTTTGTGGAAGCAGCCTATTTCAAGGCCGTAGCCACCATCCCGGAAGTCCTTCAGGACAGACCGGAGAGCCTGGCCCTGCTGGGGGCCACACCGTCCCAGCCCTCGGAAAAATACGGATATATCGTGCCCCAGGAGCCGGGAGCCCCCCTCTCCCGTGTAAAATGCTTCCGCGAAAAACCCAACGCTGCCGTGGCCAAACAGCTCATGGCCCAGGGAGCCCTCTGGAACTGCGGCGTGTTCGGTCTGCGTCTGCAATATGTGCTGGACATTTTAAGAAACAAGTACGGCATGGAGGACGTGAGCTATAAGAGCGTTCTGGAAAACTTCGGGCAGCTGAACAAGATCAGCTTCGATTATGAAGTGGTGGAGAAGGCCAGGGATATCTGGGTGATCCGCTACAAAGGAAGCTGGAAGGATCTGGGGAGCTGGGAGACCCTTACGGAGGAGATGGCCACGCCCATTCTGGGAAGGTCCCTTATGGACAGCGCCTGTGAGAGCAGCCACGTCATCAACGAGCTGGACATTCCCGTCATCGGCATGGGCCTGAAAAATATGGTGGTGGCCGCAGGCAGAGACGGCATTCTGGTGGCGGAAAAAGGAGAGACCCACCGGCTGAAGGATTTTGTGGGAGGCTTCCGGCAGCGGCCCATGTTTGAGGAAAAGCGCTGGGGCACTTACGAGGTGCTGGGCAGCAGCTTCTACGCCGGAGGCACGGAAGCCCTCACGAAAAAGCTGACCATACTGGAGGGTCTGCAGATCAGCTATCAGTACCATCAGCACAGAAAAGAGCTGTGGACCATCCTTGCCGGGGAAGGCCTGCTGCTCATAGAAGGAGAAAAAAGATTAGTGGGGCTCGGAGATGTGGTGCGGATCGATGAGGGCATGAAGCACGGGATAAAGGCTTTAAAAAAGCTGGAATTGATAGAAGTGCAACTGGGCAGCCCTCTTCTGGAAGAGGACATCGTCCGCCTGGACGAGAATTGGTAACGCAGGGGAACGTTACTCTTGAAGGGGGTGCCAGGGGGGGCGGTTTGCCGGACCTCCGCAGGAGCCCCCGAAAAAGTAACTTGATAACGCATAGATGAGGAGCGGCGGCGCTAATCCTCTGGACTTTTTGCTTCAGAAAATATATCATGGATAAAGGAAGAGAGCTTCCTTGCATTATTCGGGGGAAACGGGATGGAGAGCATAACGATTTTGAAAATAGTCCTGGTGGCGCTGATGTGTCTGCCGATGCTTTGGCTGCTTTGGGTATTTTTTTGGAAGCTGTATGACGAAATGGTCAGGAAGACCGGCGAAAAAGCTCCGGCGAAGAGACGGGGATAGGAGAACACTGAGACATGGGGAGCGGCAGGCTCATTACCTTTGAGGGACCGGATGGTTCCGGAAAAACCACGCAATTGGAGTTGTTGAAGACCTTTCTGACAGAGAAAGGCTTTTCTGTGCTGTTCACCCGGGAGCCCGGAGGCACCCGGATCGGCGAAAAACTCCGGCAGATCATTCTGGACAAGGAGCATCAGGAGATGGACGCCGTCACGGAGGTCTTTCTTTATGCCGCAGCCAGAGCCCAGCACGTGTCCGAGCTGATCAAGCCGGCCATGGCGGCGGGAAAGCTGGTGGTCTGCGACCGCTTTGTGGATTCCAGCATAGCCTATCAGGCCTGGGGCCGGTCCCTGGGCAATATGGTGGCGGAGATCAACCGCTGGGCAGCGGCAGGCCTGATGCCGGACCTTACCTTTCTCTTGATGGTGGCGCCGGAAGCGGGCCGGACCAGGCTGGAGCAGGGAAGGACAGAGGAGCTGGACCGGCTGGAGCGGGAGCCGGCGGAGTACCGGCAGCGGGTCTGTGAGGGCTACCGCACGCTGGCGGAGCAGGCCCCGGAGCGCATCGTTTTTCTGGACGGGACCCGCTCCATAGAATCTTTGCAGAAAGAGATCAGAGAGCGGACCCTGAGACTGCTGGAAGAGGATTCTCCGGGGAAGGAGGGCCCATGGGAAGCAGGCCGGTAGAAGAACGCCTGAAAGAGGCGGTGAGGGAGGGGACCCTTTCCCATGCCTACATCTTCCAGGGGCCGGACGAAAACAGCTCCCTGGCTCTGGCCCGGGAATTGGCGAAAGCCGTCCTCTGCATGGAGTTTTCCCCGGAGGGGCCCGGGACCGGCGCCTGCGGAAACTGCGTCAACTGCCGCAGGGTGGACCACGATAATCATGAGGATGTCTTTTACGTCCGGGCCGAGGGCCTGTCGGTAAAGGATGAAGACATAGAGGAACTCCAGGCTAAATTGAAGTTAAAGCCCGGTCAGGGGCTCTGGAAGGTGGCGGTCCTCTGCGATGCGGATACCATGACCCACCGGGCGCAGAACCGGCTCCTGAAGACCCTGGAAGAGCCCGTGGGGAGCGCTTTGCTGATCCTGCTGTCCGTAAATGCGGAAAACCTGCTGCCCACCATACGCTCCCGCTGTGTTTTGCAGAGAGTGGACAGCGAAGAGCGGGAGCTCTGGGACGGTGCGGCGGAAACGGCCCGGGCCGTGGGAGCCCTGCTGTTGGAAAACAGTCCCTTTTATCTGCTGGACCAGGCCCTGGAGCCGGTAGGGGGGCAGAGAGACCGGGCCGCAGACTTCTTAGACGCGCTGGAGCTTTGGTACCGGGACCTGCTGCTGGCCTTTCACGACAGGAAGGGAGAACTTCTGTGCAGCGGCGCAGATCCCCGGGAGATACTGAGACAGGCAAAGCAGTGCAGGCGGATGGACATCCCCCAGGCGGTGAAGGCCATAGAGGAGGCCCGCCGTCTTCTGAGCAGACACGTCAACACAGCCTACGTTCTGAAAGGATTGCTGTTGAAGTTATAAGGAAAAGAAAAGGAGATATTTTCATGATAAAGGTAGCCAGCGTCCGGTTCAAGAAGGCCGGAAAGATCTATTACTTCGATCCCCGGGATCTGCAGCTGAAAAAGGGAGACAGCGTCATTGTGGAAACGGCCAGGGGGCTGGAATTCGGCACTATGGCGGAGGACGTGACCGAGGTGGAGGAAAAGGCCGTGGTGTCACCCTTGAAGCGCATCGTCCGGCTGGCCAACGCCAAAGACCTGGCCCAGCATCAGGAAAACATGGAGAAAAAGGAAAAGGCTCTGGCGCTCTGTCAGGAAAAGGTGAACAAGCACAAGCTGGATATGAAGCTGATAGACGTGGAGCATACCTTTGATAACAATAAGATCATCTTCTATTTTACCGCCGACGGACGGGTGGATTTCCGGGAGCTGGTGAAGGACCTGGCGGGGGTCTTCCGCATGCGCATAGAGCTGCGGCAGATCGGCGTCCGGGACGAGGCGAAAATGATAGGCAGCATAGGTTCCTGCGGCCGTCCTTTGTGCTGCCATGCCTGGATGCCGGATTTTGAGCCCGTGTCCATAAAAATGGCCAAGGTCCAGAACCTGTCCCTGAACCCCACCAAAATTTCCGGCACCTGCGGCCGGCTCATGTGCTGCCTGAAATATGAAAACGCCACCTATGTGGACCTGAAAAAGGGAATGCCGGATACCGGAGACCGGGTGGACACTCCCGACGGCATAGGCGTGGTATACGACAGCAACATCCTGGAGGGCAAGGTGAAGGTGCGCCTGGTGCTGGAGGAAAAAACGGAGGACAAACAGGAGAAGCTGTCCTCGGACCTTTATACTTATCAAAAGGAAGAGATCCGGCGCATTTCCGGGAAGAAGAAGGGCGGACGGGATAAGGAAGCGAAGGAAGAGCTGGACCCGGCGGTGCTGAAGGAGATAAAAGGCCTGCTGGAAGAATAAAAAAATCAGCGAGGCGGCCCCGGGGCCGCCTCGCTTTCAAGTCTTTTTCGTTTGGGACGGGGGAAGGGAATTATTCTTCCTCCGCCGTGATGGCCTCAAATTCCTTTACCACCTTTTCGAATTCTGCGTCGTCGTCGATATCGATGAGCTCGAATTCGTCTTCTCCCGTTTCCTTGTAGCCGTAGATGTAGACGTCGTCTGAGCCGTCGTCGGGAATGAGGGCGATGTATTCTTTATCGTCTACATCAAAAACGCCCATGATCTCACATTCTACTTCCTGTCCGTCGTCGAACTCCAGGGTGAGGTATTCGGCCTCGTCTTCCAGGCCTTCATAGTCCTTTTCATTATCTGCCATGTCGGATCTCCTTCCATGATGATCTTTGAAATTCTTCCGGCCCGGCCGGAAACCTCTCAAGGACATTGTAACACTATATTTCGTTTTTCTCAATGGAATTATGCAAAACCTTTTTTACTTTTCCCGCACCTTTTCTTTTGGATTGAAAAGGCAGAAAGATTCTATTTAAAAGTCAACGAAGGAGTTGACTTTTAAATAGAATGGATATATAATTTCATTCAAAAGTAAATAATGGAGGCGATCGATGAATATCAATCAGACTATTTATAATGAAATATTGAAGAACAATAATATAATAACCACATCTCAAGTGCTTGCATTGGGATATTCAAAACAATTGTTGGCGAGTTATGTAAAAAACGGACTTCTGGAACGATGCAGACATGGGATATATACATTGCCTGATGCAGTGCATGATGATATGTACACTTTAATGCTTCGTTCTGACAGAATTGTTTTTTCACATGATACGGCACTGTTCCTGAATGAATTGTCGGAAAGGATCCCGTTCAAGCATACAGTAACGATCCCGAGTAATACAGCATTGCCAGGCTCCTTGAAAGACGAGTGTCGCTGCTTTTATGTCAAGCCGGAATTGCATGGTGTTGGAATCATAGAAAAAAGCACTACCTTTGGAAATACAGTTCGATGCTACAATATAGAAAGAACAATTTGTGATTTTCTCAGATGCCGAAATCGCTGTGATGAAGAAACGGTTACCGACGCCATTAAAAATTACGCATCGTATGATAAAAAGGATCTGAATCTTCTTTCAGTATATGCAAAGCAATTTAAGGTTGTGAAAGATTTAAAAAAGTATCTGGAGGTGTTGTTATGAGTGCAAGAGCCATGAGTTTGAAAGCAAAAATCAGGAACTATGCAAAGAGCAGCAATATTGCGGCACAGGTCGTTCTTCAGAACTATATGTTTGAACGATTTCTGGCAAGATTATCTGAATCGGAGTATTGCGAAAAATTTGTCATAAAGGGAGGTATGCTGATTGCTGCGATCGTAGGGCTTGATACCAGGTCCACAATGGATCTGGACGCCACTTTAAAAAACCTCCCGCTGGAGAAAGAGAAAATCATAGAAGCGGTAAATAATATCTGCAACATTGATCTTGAAGATGAGGTAACTTTCGAAATAACGTCAATCGCACCAATTCGTAAAGATGACAGGTATGGCGGATTCTGTGTGAGGCTAAACGCCATGTATGATATGATGATCACCCCGCTTTCAATTGACATATCTACGGGTGATGTGATTACTCCATCTGCTGTACAGTATGAATTTGGCGGTATCTTCGATGATGAAGTGCGTATACGGCTGTGGGGCTATAATATTGAAACGGTTATGGCAGAAAAAATAGAAGCGATTTTGAGCCGGGGTGTCTTCAGTACAAGACCGAGAGACTATTATGATGTTTTTATTCTTGGTACTACGCAAGAGTACAATAACAAATTGTTGAAAAAAGCGTTGGCAGCAACGGCCGAACACAGAGGAAGCGCCGGAAAAATTGCTGATGTCGATATGATCCTCTCGTTGATATCAGACAGTGATGATTTAAAAGATATGTGGTCAAAATATCAGAAAAAATTTGTTTATGCAGAGGGGATAAGCTATGAGCAAATTATAACAGTTTTAAGAGAGCTTTTGAAGTAACGGCGCTACATTTCACTCTCTGCAAGGGAATCGTGCAAAACCTTTTTTACTTTTTCCGCAACGGCCAGATTCATGCCCGGGACCCGGGCCAGGTCCTCCGCAGAGGCGGCGGCTATGGCCTCAATGCTGCCGAAAGAGCTCAGTAGCGCGTTGCGGCGCTTTTCCCCCACGCCGGGGATGCCGTCCAGGCGGGACCGCTGCATTTCCCTGGCCCGAAGCCCCCTGTGATATTCTATGGCAAAGCGGTGGACCTCCTCCTGAATGACGGCGATGTGGCGGAACAGGGCGCGGTTTTCCCGCAGCTCCATGATGCTTTTTCCCCGGATCAGGCCTCTGGTCCGATGGGAAGCGTCCTTCACCATGCCCACCACCGGTATGTCC
Source organism: Bacillota bacterium (assembly GCA_030527065.1). Taxonomy (GTDB): domain Bacteria; phylum Bacillota; class Clostridia; order Peptostreptococcales; family Anaerovoracaceae; genus JAEELK01. The sequence continues at coordinate 6,695 of JAUNBO010000047.1, forward strand.
GTGTTCAGGGCCGCCAGCACCTTTTCCACCGCTTCCGTCTGGGTCCTTCCCCCGTCTATGAGCAGCAGGGCCGGCAGACGGGAAAAGCCCGGGTCTCCCTCCAGGCTGCGCTTGAAGCGGCGGTAGATCACTTCCTGCAAAGCGGCGCAGTCGTCGCCCCCCTCGGCGGTACGGAGCTTGAACCTCCGGTAATCCTTTTTGCGGGGGAGGCCGTCCTCAAAGACCACCATGACGCCTACGGCGTAGACGCCGCCGGTGTGGGAGATATCGTAAGCCTCGATGCGGAAATAGGAAGGGACGGTCTCTTCTCCCCGGGGGTTTTCCGGCAGTTCCAGTCCGACAAAGCGGGCCAGGTCTCCGTACACGGCGGCCATGGCTGCCTCCGCCGCCCTTCCCCGCTTTTTCAGGGCCCGCTGGTCCACCTGTACCCGGTTATGGCCCATGGCCTCCAGAAAGCGGTCCAGGCGCTTTTGGTCCGGCACCGCTTCCACGGCGGCTATGTGGTCCCGGTAGACGGCGGCCTGTTCAAAGCGCAGGGCCTCCGCTTCTTCTTCCATGCGGCGGCGCAGGTCTGTCAGCACGCCTTCCGTCCTTCCGCTGAGAAACTCCATGGCGCCTTCCAGAGAACGGCGGTATTCCTCCGGGTCACAATCCCCTCCGCAGATGCCCTTGCACTGGGCCAGATGGTAATTGAGGCAGGGAGTGAAGCCAGGGGGGAATTTAGAGGTCCGGCACCGCTTCAGGGCGAAGATGCTGTTCAGCAGGTCCACGATCTCCGCAGCCAGGGCCGCATCCGTATAGGGCCCGAAATACCGGCTGCCGTCCTCCGTTATGCGGCGGGTCTTCACCAGCCGGGGCCATTCCTCGTTCAGGGTCACTTTGATATAAGGAAAGGTCTTGTCATCCCGAAGCAGCACGTTGTACCTGGGCATGTAAGTCTTGATCAGATGGGACTCCAGGAGCAGGGCCTCCATCTCCGTGGCTGTGGTGATGTACTGGAATTCGGCGATGTGCTCCACCATTTTGCGGACCTTGGGGTCCATGTTGGAAGGAGATTGAAAATACTGGCGCACCCGGTTCCGCAGGGACCGGGCCTTTCCCACGTAAATCACCTGGCCGGAGGCGTCCTTGTGGAGATACACCCCCGGCAGATCCGGCAGCCCTTTCAGGGCCTCTCTGATATCAAAGGCTTTCGTTTCCGTATCCATAAAAACATTATACTACAAAGCGCAAAAAATGGGGAGGCATTTGACAAAAGGCAAAAAAGCGAATAAACTGGCGAAAAGAGAGAAAAAACATTCGCCATTTTGTCCGGCGCAAGGCAATGTCCCTGCTTTGGCCGGGAGAGGCGCAAAAAGGAGGAAGCCGTGAAACGCACAGAGAGAGTGGGGGCCATACTGAATGTCCTGTCCCAGAATCCCAACCGGATCTATCCCCTGAGTTATTTTTGCGCCCTGTTCCAGGCAGCCAAATCCACCGTCAGCGAGGACGTTTCCATCGCCCGGGAGCTTTTGCAGACCATGGGCTCCGGGCGGATAGATACCATAACGGGGGCCAGGGGAGGCATACGTTTTCTCCCCACCGTTTCTTCGCAGGATGCAGAGAAGCTCCTGGACGAGCTCTGCCGGAAGCTTTCCGACGGAAACCGCATCCTGGGCGGCGGCTTTCTTTACACCTCGGACCTGATGTTCGATGCAGACCTGACCCGCCGCATCGGCCAGCTTTTCGCATGCCGTTTCATGGACGCAGGCGCAGACTATGTGGTGACGGTGGAGACCAAGGGCATTCCCGTGGCCCTCATGACAGCCCATATGCTGAACCTGCCTCTGGTGGTGATCCGCCGGGAGGCCAAGGTTTCCGAGGGCTCCACGGTAAGCATCAATTATTTCTCCGGCTCCTCGGACCGCATAGAGAAAATGTCCCTCTCCAAGAGAGCGCTGGCGCCCGGCTCCTCTGCCATCGTCATAGACGATTTTATGCGGGCGGGGGGAAGCCTTCGGGGGATCCAGGATATGCTGGCGGAATTTGACGTTTCCATTGCGGGGATGGGAGTGGTCATTGCCAGCGCCCAGCCGGAAAAGAAGAAAGTGCAGGGATATTTCCCCCTGTTGTACCTGGAAAAGGTGGACGAGGAAGAAAAATTGATTGAAGTTTGCAGAAATGAGGAAGCAATTTGCAGAAATGACTTGTAAAAAAATTCCGAATATTATATAATCTTGACAAGCTCTTATTGCGGCTTCACATAGATTTTCGCATGTATCATGGTAGCAAAATGAAAGGGTGGTGTTATTCAGGATGAGAATAACAGATGTAAGAATCCGCAAGGTCAGCGAAGAAGGCAAGATGAAAGCGGTGGTTTCCGTGACTTTTGACGATGAGTTCGTGGTGCACGATATCAAGATCATAGAAGGTCAGAACGGTTTGTTCATCGCCATGCCCAGCAGAAAAATGGGAGAAGGGGATTTTCGGGACATCGCTCATCCTCTTACCTCAGAAACCCGGAACCGGATCAAAGAGGCCATATTTGCTGAGTACGATAAGCTTCTGGAAGAAAAGCCGGAAGTGCCTGCCGTCCAGGAAGAAGAAGGCGCCGCAGAGGAGGCGGAATAGGGCGGAACACAGATCACGAAATCATTCTTTTCTTAAAAAGCGGGGCTGTCTCCTGGAGACAGCCCCGTTTGTGTCCTTGTCAACTGAAGGTAAGGATGGTGCTTATGGCGCCGTTGGGCCTTTTTCTGTGGGGATGCGTGCTTTCAGATTAGTTTCTCTTTGGGAATCACACCTTTCAGATAAGATTTCACGGCACGATATACTTCATCAAACGGCGGCTTGTTCATGTCACCCGCAAAACGGAATTTCTCATAAGCGTGCCTTAATTCATCGGCTCTATGAAGGAATCCATTAAAGGTATTCAAGCTCCTGCCGCTGTCGCTCAGGGTTCGCATAACCTCTGTTTTGTCAAAATCAAATACCTTTGAAATATAATATAGATCCACAACGTCCTTCACTCTGCGGAACACTTTATCGGAAGATACTGCCGAAACTTTATCCGCTATCATTTGCGACGGGGATACTCCGCAAAACCGTAATCCTTCAACCTCGTAAATCTTTGTCTGAGGAGCAGGGCGGTTCACATCAATATCCATAGAGAAGAGGATTTCGCCGGGGCCTCTTTCAGCCAATTCGAATCCGGCGGACCGACCTTCTCCGTACATTCTGTACAAACTCACATCTAAATCAAGACCGTTCTTTTTGAGCGCACTTTGCAAAGACTCTACCATTTGCTCACCTGACGGTGGGGTATCGGAGTTCCAGTTGGCATCAATATCAACGGTATGGCGTGTGTCTTCGGAGAAGCCTGCTTCCATTAAACAGGCTTTCAGAACCATTGAACCCTTAAAGCTAATGGGGATACCGCTGTCATAGATAGCCTGCATTACCTCATACATCAGTTTTTCTTCTGCTGTAATTTTCATATATAAAGCACTCCTTAATTCTCATAATATTCGACTGCTTCTTTTGCCAGCTTTTCAAACCTTTCCTGATATTCGGGAACAACAGAAATGCCGTCAAAACTCTCGCCATTGCGATAATAGTACCGGCTGATTGCTTCTGTAATCCCTTGCATATCCAAGATCGATTCGTTAGCAATGGCGTCAGCCACCGTTCTGTTAAAATCGGTGTACAGCAATCCGTTTTTTTCCTTTACACTGTAAGGACTTATCTGATTGCCAAGCACAACTACGCCGTTATAACGGGAGGCTGAATCATCGCCGTAAACCCATACAACATACTCGTCGCTGCGTCCTCCGAAATACCCCTGGCACATTAAGGCTTCATCCAGAGCGAAAACAACAGATTCTCCGATACAATCACGAACTGCCTTAAGCCAAGCGATTGCCCCGACATAATCGCTCCTTTTGGGGAGGTTGCTCTTTTGAGCAGTATACTTTGGTAATGCTGTTGTCTTCCGGTTGGCAAGGTCTGCCTGCGTGCGAGCTTCCAGCAGCTTCATAATATATTCAGGCGGCTTGCGCACACCGGTTTCCCAATTTTGAATTGTACGAAACGGGATGCTATATCTCATGGCGAATTCGTTTTGTGTGTCACCCAGTCGGGTTCTCATCTCACGAATGTTCATAATCCATCACCTCACCGATATAATACACCCAATGGGTGCATTTGTCAATGGCTTTCCCAAAAGTTCCGTTAAGAGCTCAGGTCCCGCAGGGCTTCCCGGAACGAGTGCATTGGAGGCAGGCCCCGGGGGCCGGGGCTTTCCGGAAGCCGGCTATGTAGCCACCGCTCTGGCTTTCGGCCTGGTGATCGGCCTGCCCCTGACTCTGGGGTACCTTCTGGGCATTCCTTTTACAGGCACTTCGGTGAATCCGGCCCGGAGCTCCGGGCCTGTGGCTGGTGACAGCGGCGGCTTCGCTGCTGGGCATCCTGTTCCTTACACTTCGCCGCCGATGAGCTTCGCCGCCTGCCGGGCGGCTATGTATTTTTCCAGAAAAGTGAAGGCTTCCCCGGGGGAGAGCCGGGAAAAATCCACGTCCTGTTTCATATAGGCGGCGTACCAGCTCCGGTGCTGCTGGGGCGTCCGGCCCCACCAGCGTTTGAAATGCTTGTAAAAATATTTCGGGTCGGAGAAGCCGCAGGAGGCAGAAATCTCCGAAACGGAGAGCTCCGTGGTCAGAAGGAGCTGCTCTGCGCTGAGACAGCGGATGAAATTCAGCATGTTGTTGAAGCCGCCGAATATGGTATTCCGGAAAAACTGGGAAAAGTAGTTTGGATTCACAAATTCGATCCTGGCCATCTCGGCAATGGTTATTTTGCGCATGTAATTTTCCTGACAGTAGCTGGAGATCCTGTAGAACCGCTCCTGGAGCCAGGTGTTGGCGAAGGAGGGGTCGTTGATGAAATTGAACCAGTTGAAGTAGTG
>JAUNBO010000211.1 GCA_030527065.1 Bacillota bacterium
TTTTGGTCATAGCCATGCGAAAAAGTTACTATTCAAGGGGCGCCCCCCTGGCGCCCCCGTGAAAAGTAACGCAAAAAACATACCCTCTTTCCCTTGCGCAGGGCCGGGAGAATGTAATATAATGCACAGCGGTGAGCAATTTCCGCTGAAGGAGGGTTTATGGTTTCCAAAAGGACAAGCTATATTCTGATGGTGCTGCTGGTGTTTATCTGGGGGATGGAATACATCGTGGCCAAGCACGCCATGGAGGTGCTGGACGTATTCACCATGCTCTTCTATAAATGCTTCATCGGCCTCCTGGTCCTTCTGGCGATAAAGCTGTTCCGGGACAGGCGCTTCCCCTGGGACAAGAAAGACCTCCTGCGCTTGGTCCTCAGCGCCGTGTTCGGAGAAGTCCTGTATTTCGCCTGCGAATACCAGGCCCTGGACTATCTGCCCGTGGCCATGATCACCATCGTACTGGCCTTTGTGCCTGCGGTCTCCGTGCTCATAGAAAGGGCTGTCTACAAAAAGCCTCTCACGGGGAAGACCCTCCTGGGCGTCGCCTTCTGCGTGCTGGGGGTGGTCCTGGTCATCGGCCCGGATTTCCAGAGCATGGGCGGGGGGCGGCTCTTCGGCTACGTCCTGGTGGTGGGGGCGGTCTTCTGCTGGAACGCCTATAACTTCCTGACCGCCGGCCTCGGCGACAAATATGACGTGGTAAGCCTTTCCTGCTACCAGCTGGCGATTTCCGCAGCCTTTCTCGTGCCCCTGGCGGGAAGCGGCATCTGGGACACATCGGTAATGACGCCGTTGGTGGTGGTGGAGCTCTTTTACATGGGCGTCGTCAACACGGCGGGGGGCTTCCTCATCTACGTCAGTTCCATCCGCAATCTCGGGGCCACTCCCTGCGCCCTCTATTCCAACTTTCTGCCCATCACCAGCACCTTTTTCGGCTGGGTGATCCTGAAGGAATCCATCACTCTGCTTCAGGCCCTGGGAGGGGCGGTGGTCATCGCCTCCGCCTGCGCAGTCATTCTGGAAAGGGAAAAAATCAACAAGGCCTTGTCGGGTGAGGGTCTGCCTTCTTCCGGAAACTCAGACGTTTAAGGGGAAAAAATCCACGGGGCCGGGGGAAGAGGACAGGCACAGAGACCAGCCGGGCTCCCAGGGAAGAAAACGGAGGGCGGTCCCGTCCACTGCGGACAGGAAGCCCTTTTCATTTACCACGGAAAAGCCGTCCAGGCCGCCGGCAATGCCCCGGCCGGTGAATTTTACGTAGCTTTCCTTGGCGGCCCACAGATCGAAGAAGCTTTCCGGGGCAAAGCCCCGGGCCTCCAGCCAGGCCGTCTCCGCCGGGTGGAAAAAACGGCGGGAAAGAGCCTCTATGGCGCAGGACCTGTGGATTTGCAGGTCCAGGCCCACAGGGGCTTCGGAAAAAGCGGCCAGCCACTGGCCGCCGCTGTGGGTGACGGAAAAATGGACGCCGGGAGCCTGGGGGAACCGGGGCTTTCCCGTTTCGCTGCGGCAAAGCTCGTCAAAACAGTCTTTCTGACCGGGAGCATAGGCCTCCGCAGAGAGGCGCAAAAGGGCTTCGGAAGAAAGGGCGCAATCCGGGGGCGGGACAAAGATGGCGACAGGAAAACTGCCGGGGCGGAGAGTCATGGCCTGGCTCCCTTCCTTACGGCAGTGAGACGCCGGATTTCTCGATGTATTCTATCACGTCCTTCACCTGATGGAGCTGCCATACGTCCCGGGTGGGGATGCTGACGTCGAAGAGGTTTTCAAAGGCGCAGATGATGTTCATGATATCGAAGGAGTTCAGCTCCAGGTCCCGGATGAAATCCGTATCGTAGGTGATGTCCTTCTTTCCGGTGGTTTCAAAGATCACCTTTCTTATCAGTTCCAATGCTTCCAAAGCGCAGCCTTCCTTTCACAGGGGGATGGGGGAAAACGGAGGGAACGGGCCGGGCCCGGTTCTTTCTTTCCATTCTACCATAAATGACGGCGGATGGAGGAAACTTTTTGCAGG
>JAUNBO010000048.1 GCA_030527065.1 Bacillota bacterium
TGGTCGCCCTTGTCCTCCTGCTGATAACAGGCGTCCTTTTCGGCCTCCTGAATGAAGGAAAAGGCCTTCCGCAGGGTGTTTATGTAGATCTTATAATTGATGCAGCGGCGCTTCTCTGCGCTCCGGACCTCCGCCGCCCGCTTGGCCAGGAAATCCTCTATGAGCTTTTCGCTCTGCTTTACATTTAAATTATAATGTATGATCTTATCCAGAAAGCTTTGCCGCTGCTGGTCGTTTTCCAGCTTGAGCAGGGCTCTGGCGTGGCGCTCGGAAAGCTGGTGCCGGGCCAGGGTGGCCTGAAGCTCCACCGGCAGGGTCAAAAGCCGTATCTTGTTGGAGATGGTGGACTGCTGTTTCCCCACCCGCCGGGCGATCTCTCCCTGGGTCAGCCCGTATTCTTCCATCAGCCGCCTGTATGCGGCGGCTTCTTCAATATAGTTCAGGTTTTCCCGCTGTACGTTTTCCACCAGGGCGATGAGGGCGGTATCCCTGTCGTCGGCCTCCCGGATGATGGCAGGGATCTTTTCCATCCCCGCCATGGCCGCTGCCCGCAGCCGCCGTTCTCCTGCGATCAGAAAATATTGCCCCTCTTCCCGTCTTTTCACCAGGATCGGTTGGATGACGCCAAATTCCAGGATGGAATCCCGCAGCTCTTCCAGCTCCTTCATCTCAAAAACCTTTCTCGGCTGCTCCGGGTTTACCGTGATCTTCTCTATGGGAAGCTCCGCCCGTTTTTCTCTGGCTGCGAACACGTCCTTCTCTCCTTCCGCCTGAAATGCTTGGGCTCTTTGCCCTTCCTCTTCAGTGTAGCAGAGAGCCTGTCCGAAAAACAGAAGCTTCTCTCAACAAAAAACCCCTGAAAACGTCATTTCAGGGGATTTTTTTCCGGGGTTCCCGCTTTTCTCGGATATTTCGCAGGGGTGGGTTTCTCCTTCCGCACCCACAGCAGCTGATGCTCCAGCTCCGGGAGGGGCGCCGGGGTCTGCATTTCCACCCTGCCTCCCAAAAGCTCCAGGGCCCGCCGGCTTTCGGCAAGCTCCTCCCCGATTTCCAGGCTTTTATATGCCAGAAACCAGCCTCCTGTCTTTACCAGGGGCAGGCTGTATTCGGACAGAACAGTCAGATGGGCCACCGCCCGGGAAACGCAGAGATCGAAGCGCTCTCTGTACTCCTTTTGCTGCCCCAGCTCCTCCGCCCGGCCATGGAGGGCCCTTACATTCCTGAGCCCCAATTCTTCCGCTATTTCCTTCACAATCCTGATGCGCTTGTTCAGGGAATCGATCAGCAGGAAGGACTTTTCCGGGTAAAGAATGGCCAGGGGAATCCCCGGGAAACCGGCTCCCGTCCCCAGGTCCGCCACCGTGGCGGCTTCTTCGAAAGGCCTGTGGCCGCAGCAGGCCACGGAATCCACAAAATGCCGGAGCTCAAAGGCTTCCGGCTCCTTTATGGCCGTCAGGTTCACCTTTTCGTTCCAGGCCAGGACCAGCTCCCGGAAGCGCAGGAATTTCTTTTCCTCCGCCGCCGTATAGGGCGTTCCCGCCTGTTCCAAAGCTTTTCGCAGCAGCTCCATATCAGCCCTTTCTCAGCCGGCGCTGTTTTTCCAGATAGATCAGAAGCACATTGACGTCTGCGGGAGAGACCCCGGAAAGCCGGGAAGCCTGCCCCAGCGAGAGGGGCCGGAACTGGCTGAGCTTTTGACGGGCCTCTATCCGCAGCCCTTCTATTTCCTCATACGCCAGATCCTCCGGGAGCTTTCTGTCCTCCAGCTTTTTGAAACGCTCTATCTGCTGGAGCTGTTTCTGGATGTAGCCTTCATATTTAACATGGATCTCCACCTTTTCTATGACATGGCGGGAAAGGCCCGGGGGCCGCTCCGGATCCACGGCAGCCAGTTTTTCATAAGTCACTTCCGGCCTTTTCAGCAGGGCTGCCAGGGAAGCGCCGGCTTTGGCGGGCTCGCAGCCCAGGGACATAAGGAAGGCCGACGCCGCCTCCGGAGGGACAAAGGTGGTCTCCAGGCGCTTTTGCTCCTGCTCCATGGCGGCCCTGGTTTCCAGAAAGCGCTCATACCTTTCTCTGGTGGCCAGGCCCAGCTCATAGCCCTTTTCCGTCAGCCGGAGGTCCGCGTTGTCCTGGCGCAGGGCCAGCCGGTATTCCGCCCGGGAGGTCATGATGCGGTAGGGCTCGGTGATCCCCTTGGTGATGAGGTCGTCTATGAGCACGCCGATGTAGGCCTGGGACCGGTCCAGAACAAAAGGCTCCTTCCCTTCCAGCTTCCGGACTGCGTTGATTCCCGCCATAAGCCCCTGGGCCGCCGCCTCCTCATAGCCGGAGCTGCCGTTGAACTGGCCGGCGCAGAACAGCCCTTCTATCCTTCTGTGCTGCAAATCTACCTGCAATTCCAGGGGATCTATGCAGTCATATTCTATGGCATAAGCGGAGCGGACGATCCGCAATTGCTCCAGCCCGGGAATGGTCCGGTAAAACTTCCGCTGCACATCCTCGGGCAGGCTGTTGGCCATGCCCTGGAGGTAGACCTCGTCTGTGGAAAGCCCTTCCGGCTCCACAAAAAGCTGATGCCGCTCCTTATCCGCAAAGCGGTACACCTTATCCTCTATGGAAGGACAATAGCGGGGGCCTATGCCCTTTATCAACCCGCCGTACAGGGCGGAGCGTTCCAGGTTTTCCAGTATGACCTGATGGGTCCTTTGGTTGGTGTAGGTGAGCCAGCAGGAGACCTGCTCCCGCTGCAGTTCTTCATTCATAAAGGAAAAGGGAACGATTTCCGGGTCTCCCGGCTGCTCCGTCATTTTATTACGGTCCAGGGAGCTCCCCAGGGCCCTGGCCGGCGTTCCGGTCTTGAACCTGCGGAGCTTCAGTCCGTGGGCCTTCAGATTGTCCGCCAGCGCAACGGAAGGCGCCATGCCGTTGGGACCGCTGCTGTAAGCGCTTTGCCCCATAAAGACCGTCCCCCGGAGAAAGGTCCCCGTGGCCAGGATGACCGCCCGGCTGCGGTAAACGGCGCCGGTCCTCATGACCACGCCGCAGACAGCCCCCTCTTCCACGAGAAGCTCCACGGCTTCCCCCTGCTTCAGATCCAGCCGCTCCTGTTTTTCCAGGGTCTTTTTCATTTCCTGATGGTAGAGGGTCTTGTCCGCCTGGGCCCGCAGGGAATGGACGGCGGGGCCCTTGGCCGTATTCAGCATCCGGCTCTGGATAAAGGCCTTGTCTATATTCAGCCCCATTTCGCCGCCCAGAGCGTCTATCTCCCGGACCAGATGGCTCTTGCCGCTGCCGCCGATGGAAGGATTGCAGGGCATCATGGCCACCGCTTCCAGATTCATGGAAAGCAGCAGGGTGCGCCGGCCCATGCGGGCGGAGGCCAGGGCCGCCTCACAGCCTGCGTGTCCGGCTCCCACCACCACGATATCGTATCGGTCCATCTCAAAGGTTTCCATGTTTCCCTTCCCTATTTCCCCAGGCAAAAGCGGCTGAACACTTCATTGAGAATGTCCTCGTCCACCGTTTCCCCCGTGATCTTCCCCAGGAGCTCCCAGCTCCGGTGCAGAGCGGCCTCCGTAAATTCCAGAGGCTCTCCCCTTCTCATCAGCGCCAAGGCCTCCGCCGCCTCTTCTCTGGCCTTCTGTAAAAGGTCTTTCTGCCGGACGTTACTCACCAGGGGGCTTTCCCCCGGCTTCGCCTGCCCCCCGTAGACCAAAGAGAGGATGTTTTCTTCCAGTTCCTTTATCCCGGTCCCTTCTGTCACAACGGCCTCTATAAAGGCCGCCCCGGGCAGCTGTGCCGCCAGGGCCTCCCGCCGTACCTCTTCCCCCAGATCCCGCTTGTTGGCCAGGATCACACAGGGCTTTCCTTTTATCTGCCCGGCAATTTCCAGGTCCTCCTCGGTGAGGGGACAGCTGCCGTCCACCACAAAGACCACCAGATCCGCCTTCCGGAAGGCGTCTTTGCTTCTGGCAATCCCCAGCTGTTCTATTTTATCCGCCGTTTCCCGTATCCCCGCCGTATCCGTCAGCAGCACGGGCACTCCTTCTATGTTCAGAAATTCCTCTATGGTATCCCGGGTGGTCCCCGGCACCTCTGTCACAATGGCCCTGCTTTCCCGCAGCAGGGCGTTGAGCAGGGAGGATTTTCCCACGTTGGGCTTTCCCGCAATGGCCACCCGCAGCCCTTCCCGAAGGATGCGCCCCGTGTCCGCCGTGGCCAGAAGCTCATCCAGACCGGCCAGGCAGCGGGAAATGGCTTCCTCTGTCTGGGCCGGGGTCAGCTCCGCAGCCTCCTCCTCCGGGAAATCCAGGCTCACGGTCAGGAGGGCCAGAAGCTCCAGCAGCCCCTGCCGAAGCTCCCGGACCTTTGCGGAAAGCTTCCCTTCCAGCTGGCCCAGGGCCACATCATAGCCCCTGTCCGCCTTAGCCTGTATCAGGTCCATCACGCTCTCCGCCTGGGAAAGGTCCAGGCGTCCGTTCAGGAAGGCCCGCTGGGTGAACTCCCCCGGCTCCGCCGGCCGGGCCCCTGCGGATAAAACCAGAAGCAGGGTGCGGCGCAGGGCGATGCTGCTGCCGTGGCAATGGATCTCCGCCACGTCTTCCCGGGTATAGGTCTCCGGCTTCCTCATGAAGACGGCAAGGGCTTCGTCCACCACCTGCCCGTCCCGGCGGGAAAGAACATGGCCGTACATAAATCGCCTATTGGCAATAGGCGAAAAACATTGAGGATTCCGGGGTTCAAAGACTTGCTTCAAAATGCGCTCCGTCTCCGGACCGCTGATCTTCACTATGCCTATCCCGCCTTCGCCGTAGGCCGTAGCCACCGCCGCAATGGTGTCCTCCATCCTCTGCGCCTCTCCTTTTCCTGTGTGCGGGGCCGCATCTGCGCACCGCTTCTAAGAAAAAACCTGCGGAAGCCGCAGGCTTTTTCCCCGTTATTTCTTTTCAATGACGACCCTTCTGTAAGGCTCTTCTCCCTCGCTTCGGGTCTGCACTCCCGGGTACTTCTGCAAGGTGGAGTGGATCACTTTTCTCTCGTAGGGGTTCATGGGCTCCAGCCGGACGTTCTTGCCGGAACGCCGCACCTTGTCCGCCAGACGGGTGGCCAGCTGCTCCAAGGTCTTTTCCCGCTTCTCCCTGTAATTCTCCGCATCCACTATGACCCGGAGATAATTGTCCTCTCCCTTGTTCACCACCAGGCTGGTGAGGTACTGGACCGCATCCAGGGTCTGCCCTCTTTTCCCTATGATGGTGCCGGAATCCTTTCCGCTGATATCGATATACAGGCATTCCTCGTTCTTGTAGGCCTTCACCTCCAGAGAAAGCCCCATTTTTTCCGTCATGTCCCGCAAGAACGGCAGCGCCGGCGTATCCGTGGTCTCTTCCAGGTTTTCGGGTTTCTCCCGTATCCTCACTTCGCTGTCCGGGAAGTCCTCTCCCCGCTCCCTGCGGGCGCCTCCCCGGCGGCGGCTCTGTCCTTTCCTGGAAGACCGGCCCTCTCTTTTTTCCCGGGCTTCCGCTTCCTCTTCCGCCCTTTCGCCGCCTTCCTCGGGAGCCTTGTCCGCCTTTTTCTCCGGCTGCGGCTGGGCCTCCTGTGTTACCCGGGCTCCGGGCTTCTTTTCTTCTCTCTTTTTCTCCTGCGGGGGAAGCTTTTCAACTCTTACCTTTGCCAGCTTGGAGCCCAGGCCCAAAAACCCTTTGGTCGGCTCCTCCAAAACCGTTACCTTTACTTCTTCCAAAGGGACCTTAAGGTCGTTGAGGGCCAGGGACACGGCTTCCTCTACGCTTCGTCCCCATTTTTCAGAAAAATCCATATATCTCCCTCCATTTCCTCCATAGAAAAGCCTTTGCTTTTCCGGGGGTCCTGTCGCTTTTATGCGCTTTGTTTCTTTGCCTTGGCTTTCTTCGGGGCCTTTTCTATCCCCATCATCTTTTTTCTGTAATTGGCCGTCAGAAGGGTCTGAAGGACCATGAAGATGTTTCCCACCACCCAGTAAAGGGTGAGCCCCGCCGGGAAGGAGCGGCCCATCCATACGATCATTACCGGGAAAAAGTATTTCATTACTTTCATCATGCCCTGCCCCTGTCCTCCGGGCATGTTCATGGTCTGGGCCTGGGTCAGCATGAAGGTGGCGTAGGTGCCCAGCCCCGCCAGTATGGGCAGGATCCAGCTGTCCGGCTGGGAAAGGTCCGGCAGCCACAGAAAGGCCTCGTGGACCGCCATTACCATACGGGGGCTGTCCATAAACGCCATGGGATTTCTGAGCAATACAAAAAGGCCGCAGATAATGGGGAACTGTATCAGCATGGGAAGGCAGCCGCTCATGGGGTTGAACTTCTCCGTCTTATACAGCTCCATCATCTTCATATTCATGGTTTCTTTATCGTTGGCGTATTTCCTCTGAAGCTCCTGCATTTTGGGCTGGAATTCCTTCATCTTGGCAGAATAGCGTATCTGCTTTGCATAAAGGGGGAACAGTGCCGCCCGGACGATGATCGTAAAAACGATCAGGGTGATGCCGTAATTGCCTATAAAATCATAAAGAAAGGATAATACCCAGCCCATGGGCTCGGAGACGATCCCCATTATCTTCTCATAGGTCGTCAGTTCGTACTCGGCCATTTGTCATCCTCCTGAGTCTGTGCCGTGCACAGCTCGTTTCCTATACAAGCGGATCGTATCCTCCCGGATGAAAGGGATTGCATTTCAATATCCGCTTGATCCCCAGCCAGCTGCCCTTCAACGCTCCGTATTTCTCCAAAGCCTGGATAAAATAACTGGAGCAGGTGGGATAAAACCGACAGCTGCCGGGCAAGAGCGGCGATATTCCTTTCTGGTACCCTACAATCAGGTAGATCAGCAGCTTTTTCAAGAAATATCCCCTTCGGCTTTTCTTCTCTCAATGCTGGATTTTTTCAGTGCGGCTTCCATAGATTTTTTCACATCCGCGCATTTCAAACCGTTAATGGTGTTCCGGGCTATGAACAAAAGATCGTACCCCGGAGGGAAAGCCTCCTTCAGCTCTCGGTAGCTTTCCTTCATCAGTCTTCGGGCCCTGTTTCTGGCCACGCTTTTTCCCACTTTCTTGCTTGCCAAAAAAGCGGTCCGGTTGTAGGAAAATCCGTTCTTTCTGTAAAACAGGATCAGACATCTGTCCCCTACGGACTTTCCCTTGGAATACAGCCGGGAAAAATCCCTCTTCTTTCGCAGAACGTCAGGTCTCAGCATAGGATCTCACCTTCGCACGAAGCAAAAAGACCACGGCTGCGGTCTCTACGCAGAGAGCTTTTTCCTTCCTCTGAGCCTTCTTCTCTTCAAAACGTTTCTGCCGTTCTTGGTGCTCATTCTTTTTCTGAAGCCGTGCTCCACTTTTCTCTGCCTTTTCTTGGGCTGATAAGTCCTTTTCATCTTCTGGTTCACCTCCTTTAGTTCTCATTTCAAAGAATCACGCCTAACAATTATATATACGATTCCGGGGCCTGTCAATCTTTTTTGATTTTTCCGCCCTCTATCAGGAAAATTTTTCCGCCCGCCAGTTCCCGTTCCAAAAGAGGCGAAAGCTCTGCGGCGGAAATGAAAAGCTGCAGAGAGCTGAGGCTTTTTATCAGGAACCTCTGCCTTTCCGGATCCAGCTCGGAAAGGACGTCGTCCAGAAGCAGCACCGGGGTTTCTCCGGTTTCTTCCCGGATCAGCTCCGTTTCCGCCAGCTTCAGGGAAAGGGCCGCCGTCCGCTGCTGTCCCTGGGAGCCGAAGTGGCGGACGTCCACGCCGTCCACAGAAATCTTGAAGTCGTCTCTATGGGGCCCCGTTCCCGTGGTCCCCCTCTTCAAATCTTCAAAGAAAGTCTCCTGAAGTCTTTCTGAAAAGCGTTCTCTTTGTAAAGATACCTCTTTCTCCAAAGCCAGATTTCCTTCATACGCCAGCTCCAGACGCTCTTTTCCATCGGTGATCCTTCCGTGGATTTCTCTGCTTATTTTGTCCAATTTCTCAAGAAAGCGGTTTCTATACTGAATAAGGGGCGCCCCTTCTGCGGCCAGAGCCTCGTCCCAGGCGGCAAAAAGCTGCCTGTCCGCTTCTCCCTGCTTCAAAAGCGCATTCCTCTGCTGCAATATTTTTTTATACCGGCCCAGGGTCCTGTAATAAACGGGCTTTATCTGACACAGCTCCCTGTCCAGGAACCTCCTTCTCTTTTCCGGCTCGTCCTTCACTATTTTCAGATCTTCGGGAGAAAAAATCACTATGTAGGCCCGTTCCAGCAATGCGGAGCTTTTGTTCTCTTTTACTCCGTCTATCTTGATTTCTTTTCCTTCTTTTCCAAAGGAAAGCTCTATGGTCTGCTCCCGGCCTCCCTTTACGGAACGGCTTTTCACCCGGCAGCGCTCCTGTCCGAAGCGTATCATTTCACTGTCCTTAGCCGTGCGGAAGGACCGCCCCAGACTGTTGATATAGATGGCTTCCAACAAGTTAGTCTTTCCCTGGGCGTTGTTTCCCAAAATAACATTGACGGAGGGGTGAAACTCCGCCTTTTCTTTTTCGTAATTCCTGAAATTCTCTAACGCTATTTCCTTAAAATACATCGTTTCAATTAGAGGATATCCTTACGGGCAGCACCAGGTATTCAAACTGCTCTCCGCTGACAGGCTTGATGAGGCAGGGGCTTACGCTGCTGTTGAATTCCATGGCAATCTCTTCGTCTGAAACTGCCTTCATCACGTCCATGATATATTTCGAGTTGAAGCCGATTTCCAGAGAAGGTCCTTCCTTCTCCACAAAGACCTCTTCTCTGACATTTCCTTCTTCAGAACGGGAGGTGATCACCATCCTGTCCTCCTCCAAAGCCAGTTTGATCAGATTGTTCTTTCCTTCCCTGGCCAAAAGGGAGGCTCTTTCTATGCTGTTCAGCAATTCTCCCCTTACGGCCTTTATCCTTGTCCCATATTCCTTTGGCAGGATATCCTTGTATTTGATAAACTCCCCTTCCAGGAGCCGCAGCATCATTTTGGTGTCCTCCGCTATGACGACGGCTTTCTTTTCATCCAGATACAGGGTAATTTCTTCGTCCTCTTCCAGCTCGCTCAATATTTTATTGATTTCCCCCATGATCCTGGCGGAAATGATGATTTTTTTCTTTTCTTTGTTTTTTACATTTTCCCGGGCAATGGCCATGCGGAACCCGTCCAGGGCCACCATGGTTATTTTTTCTTCTTCTATTTCTGTTAAAATCCCGGTGATGATGCCCTTGGATTCCTCTATGCTGGCAGAGAAAGCGGTCTTTCGTATCATGCTCTTCAAGAGTTCTTTTTCCAGCAAAAGAGTCTGCTCCTTTTTGATTTCTCCCATGGAAGGAAATTCATCCGCCGGCTGCCCTACAATGGAAAATTCTGAGGCAAGACAGGAAATCTTTACATTGGCGCCATCCTCCGCTTCTACCGTCACCTCTTCCGGGGGGAGCTTTCTTATGATGTCTCCGAAAAGCCTGGCGGAAACCACCACGGCTCCTTCTTCATAAGAAGAGACGGGAAGTTTGTTTTCTATGCTCAGATCCAGATCGGAAGCGGCCAGAGTGAGCATTCCTTCCGGAGAGACCTTCAAAAGGATCCCTTTTAAGATAGGGATGGTGTTTTTTGAAGAGATGGCTTTTGATACGATGTTAAGAGCTTTTGTCAGAGCTTGTTGTTGACAGTTGAATTTCATGGGAAGCCTCCTTTTTTATTTAAATGAGAGCATAGTCGTATTAGTAGTGCCTGTGGATTTGTGGATAAAAGCTGTGGACAATCCTTTTCACAGAGAAAAGGGACTTGTCTGCTGTGGATAAAATGTTTTTTTTATCCACAGAGGCTGCGGGATCAGAGGTCGTTCAGCTGTTCCTCCAGAATATTCATGACCTCGGAAAGCTTTTCGTTGTTTCCCTTCAGCTCGCCGGCGATTTTATCGCAGGCATGAAGGACCGTGGTATGGTCTCTGCCCCCGAAGGCTTCTCCTATTTTAGGAAGAGAAAGATCTGTCAGATTGCGGCAGAGATACATGGCGATCTGACGGGGATAGGCCAGTTCCCGGGTCCGTTTGGCCCCTTCCAGGTCTGCCTTTTTGATGCTGAAGTATGCGGCCACCTGTTTTTTGATGGCCTCCGGCGTGATGTCCGCTTCGGTGGAGGCAAAGACGTCTCTCAGGGAATCCTTTGCCAGCTCTTTGGTGATGGGCATCCCGGTGAGATTGGCGTGGGCGATGACCCGGTTCAGCGCACCCTCCAATTCTCTTATGTTATATTTGATTTTTTCTGCGATCAGGTTCAATACCTCCAGCAGCTCGTCGGTTTCCGGCAGGTCCTCCATGGCGGCCTTTTTCTGAAGGATGGCCACTCTGGTCTCGTAATCCGGGGGCTGGATATCGGCAATGAGGCCCCATTCGAAACGGGAACGAAGCCTGTCCTCCAAGGTGGCGATGTCTTTCGGGGGCCTGTCGCTGGAGATGATGATCTGCTTGTTGGCGTCGTACAGGGTATTGAAGGTATGGAAAAATTCCTCCTGGGTCCGCTCCTTCTTTTCTATAAATTGGATATCGTCAATAAGCAATATGTCTATATTGCGGTATTTTTGCTTGAATTCCAGGGTTTTATTCTCCCGGATGGCCCGGATCAGCTCGTTGGTAAACATTTCCGAAGAAACGTAAAGGATCTTGAGCTTGGTGTTGTTCCTTAAAATATAGTGGCCGATGGCGTGCATGAGATGGGTCTTTCCCAGGCCGGCGCCTCCGTAAATGAACAGAGGGTTGTGGGCCCGGGAGGGCCGCTCCGCCACCGCCACCGCCGCCGCATGGGCCAGCCGGTTGTTGTTGCCTATTACAAAGGTGCCGAAAATATATTTCGGATTCAGATAAAACTCTTCCGTAAAATCCCTGGTTTCCAGATGATGCTTCCGGCGCTCTGCGGCCTTCAGCTCTTCCGGGTAAAGAAAGCTGGCGGAAAGCCTCCGGCCGAAGCCTTCCCGGATGGCGGCCTCCAGGGTCTCTATGTAGCGGTCCAGATAATTTTTGGCAAAGCCCTCCGGGATGGAAAGGAGAAGGGTCTCACTTTCGTCTTCTATTCGGACGGGAGTAAGGGGTTCTATCCAGGCTTCGTAGCTTACGGGGTTCAGCTTCTGCTTCAAATGTTCTAAGGTAAGGTCCCATTGTCTTTCCAATTCCTTCATTGCTCTGCGTCCTTTGGTTCAAATATAATAAAAAGATCGGCTGTGCCGGGTCCGGTGCCGGCTCTTAACAAAGCAAAAGCCGGTAAAAAAATCCGGGTTTTTGCCCCGGGAAAAAGGGGGCCCCTTAATAATACAGAAAAAGTTATCCACAGGCAAGAGCAAAAAACAAATTATTGAAAAAAGATTGAGGGGCGGTTTACCCACAGCCTGTTGATAAGGTTTTCCAAAAAATTCACAGGGGGAAAGGCCTTGGGATTTTCTCCACTTTTCAAAGGCGCCAGGGGGGACGGTTTGCCGGTCTGTCCTCGTCCCAGAGAATTTTACGGCT
>JAUNBO010000049.1:0-10061 GCA_030527065.1 Bacillota bacterium
CATGTCATGTCTTTTCTGACGGACCTGCTGGCAGGCGAATGTTTCTCCCGGGGGGCAGGAGAAAAGGTTCGTGTTTTTTCTGTTTTTTTGCAGAGAATGTTCGCCTTTTGATTGAATCTGCCTTCGCCATATGGTAGCATAAGGAGCGGGAAATCAAGATACAGTAAAAAAGACGAATAATAAACCGAAAGCATGAAATAAATGTTCGGACAGGAGGCGGCTATGGTATATCGGATCTATGTGGAGAAAAAGCCCGGTTTCAATGTGGAGGCGGGAGGGATGCTCGCAGACCTTCGGGACAATCTGCACCTGCAGGGGTTGGAGGAGGTCCGTATCCTGAACCGCTACGATGTGGAAGGCATAGACAGAGAGACCTACGAGCGCAGCAAGGGGACTGTCTTTTCGGAACCGGCCATAGACCGGGTCTTTGAAGAGGAGCTTCCCCGGGACCTGGGCTCTGTTTGTTTTGCGGTGGAATATCTGCCCGGCCAGTACGACCAGCGGGCGGACTCCGCCGCCCAGTGCATAAAAATGATGGCCGCCGGCGGAGAGCCGGTGGTGAAGTGTGCCCGAGTGATCGGGCTGAAAGGCTGCGTTTCTCCGGAAGAGCTGGCAGCGGTGAAGAAATACTGCATCAACCCGGTGGATTCCCGGGAGGCTTCCCCGGAGAAGCCTCAAAGCCTGTCCCTGGACAGCCCGGCGCCGGCGGACGTGGCCCTGCTGCAGGGCTTCCGGAGCATGGGCGAAGAAGAAGGGGCGGCTTATCGCAGAGATATGGGGCTGGCCATGAGCATGGCGGACCTGCGCTTTGTGCAGAAGTATTTTGCCGAAGAAGAAAAGAGGGATCCCACCCTGACAGAGCTGCGGGTCATAGACACCTACTGGTCGGATCACTGCCGCCATACCACCTTCCAGACAAAGCTTTCCCAGGTGGACTTTGAAGCGAGCCCCTACGGAGAGCTGGTGCGCCGGGCCTTCGGGGAATATCTGGAGCTGCGGCGGCAGGTCTATGGAAACAAGGAAAAAGACGTCTGCCTGATGGACGTGGCCTGCATAGGGGCCAAATATCTGAAAGGACAGGGACTGGTCCCGGACCTGGACGAATCCGACGAGATCAACGCCTGCAGCATCAAAGTGAAGGCTATGGTAGACGGGCAGGAGCAGGATTGGCTGGTGATGTTCAAGAACGAGACCCACAACCACCCTACGGAGATAGAGCCCTTTGGCGGCGCCGCCACCTGCCTGGGGGGAGCCATCAGGGACCCCCTCTCCGGCCGGGTCTATGTATACCAGGCCATGCGGGTCACCGGTGCAGCGGACCCCAGGACCCCTGTGGCGGAAACCATGGCGGGGAAGCTGCCTCAGCGGAAAATCACCAGAGAGGCGGCGGCAGGCTACAGCTCCTACGGCAATCAGATAGGGCTGGCCACGGGGCTGGTGAACGAGATCTACCATCCGGGCTACGTGGCAAAACGCATGGAGGTGGGAGCGGTGATCGGCGCGGCTCCTGCGGACCATGTGCGGCGAGGGAAGCCCCGGCCCGGCGATGTGATCCTTCTGGTCGGCGGCAGGACGGGCAGGGACGGCTGCGGCGGGGCCACCGGCTCTTCCAAGGAGCATACGGAGGAATCCATCCTCACCTGCGGCGCAGAGGTCCAGAAGGGCAATCCGCCGGTGGAGCGGAACATCCAGCGGCTGTTCCGACGGAAGGAAGCGGCCTGCCTCATTAAAAAGTGCAACGATTTCGGCGCCGGCGGCGTTTCCGTGGCCGTGGGCGAGCTGGCGGACAGCATAGATGTAAACCTGGACCTGGTCCCAAGAAAGTATGAGGGTCTGGACGGAACGGAGCTGGCCATTTCCGAATCCCAGGAGCGGATGGCGGTGATGGTGGCTCCGGAGGATGCAGAGGCTTTTATCGCTTACGCCGGGGAAGAAAATCTGGAGGCCCTGGCGGTGGCCAGGGTAACGGACAGTGGCCGGTTCCGCATGTTCTGGAGAGAAAAATGCATTCTGGACCTGTCCCGGGAGTTCCTGAACACCAACGGGGTGAAGCAGGAGACAGCGGTTTTTGTGAAAGGGGAAGCCGGGCAGGAGGCCCAGGGCTCTCCGATCGGGGACAAGCCTCTGGCGGAGCTGACGGAGGAAGGGCTGCTGGCCCTGCTCTCAGACCTGAACGTCTGCAGCCAGAAGGGCCTCATAGAACGCTTCGACAGCACCATCGGCGGGGCCACGGTCCTGATGCCCCTGGGAGGGAAATATCAGCTTTCCCCTGCGGCGGGCATGGCGGCCAAGCTCCCCGTCACGGAGGGAGAAACGGATACGGCCACCCTTATGGCCTACGGCTTCGACCCTTACCTTTCTTCCGCCAGCCCCTTCCATGGAGCCCTCTACGCCGTGCTGGATTCCGTGACGAAAATAGCGGCCATGGGCGGCGACATCTCCCGGGTGCGCATGAGCTTCCAGGAGTATTTCCAACGGCTGGGGGCGCCGGAAAGCTGGGGCAGGCCCCTGGCCGCCCTGCTGGGAGCCCTGAAGGCCCAGAAGGAGCTGGGCCTTCCCTCCATTGGCGGCAAGGACAGCATGTCCGGCACCTTCATGGACATCAACGTGCCGCCCACCCTCATTTCCTTTGCCGTAGGGGTGACGGAGGCCTCCGCGGTGGTTTCTCAGGAATTCAAGAAGCCCGGCAGCGCCTTGGTGTTGCTGGCGCCGGGCCGGGATACGGAGGGCCTGCCGGACTTTGGAGAATACAAGAAGGCCATGGCCCGGGTCCGGGAGCTGGCGGTGGCAGGGAAGCTCCTGTCCGCCGGGACCATAGGAAAGGGCGGGCTCTTTGCAGCGGCGGTGAAGATGGCCGCCGGCAACGGCCTGGGCCTTTCTCTGGAAGGAGTGGCCGAAGGGGAACTGACAGCGGAGAACTATGGGGCCCTGCTTCTGGAATTTGAGAATCGTCAGGAGGCGGCAGCCCTTCTGAAGGGACTGCCCTTCCGGGCAGTGGGGAGCACAGAGGAGGAAAAACGGGTCCGGATACGGACGGCAGAGGGCAGAGAGCTCAGTGTTTCCATGGAAAAGGCCCTGAAGGCCTGGGTGAGCCCTCTGGAAAGCGTTTTCCCGGCCACGGCGCCGGCAGGCGCCTCCCTCCAGCCCGCAGGGCTCAAGGTCCCGGACTGGACCGCCCGCCGGGAGAAGGGACCGGTCCTGAAGACCCCCCGCCCCCGGGTGCTGATCCCTGTTTTTCCGGGGACAAACTGCGAGATGGATTCCAAGCGGGCCTTTGAAAAGGCGGGAGCCGAAGGAAAGCTCCACATCATCCGCAACCTGACCCGGCCGGAGCTGACAGAATCCATCGGCAGCCTGGCGGCGGAGATTGGGCAGAGCCAGATCATAATGCTTCCCGGCGGCTTCAGCGGCGGGGACGAGCCCGATGGCTCCGCCAAGTTCATCACCGCCGTGTTCCGGAATCCTCAGGTCCGGGAGGCGGTGGAAGGGTTTTTGGAGCGGGGAGGCCTGATGCTGGGCGTCTGCAACGGTTTCCAGGCTCTCATAAAGCTGGGGCTGGTGCCCTTCGGAAAGATACTGGACGCCGATGAAAGCTTTCCCACCCTCACATATAATACCATCGGCCGTCACATGTCCTGCCTGGTGAGGACCAGAGTGGCTTCCGTGAAGTCCCCCTGGCTGGCCGCCGCAGAGGTGGGCGACGTCCATACGGTGGCCATTTCCCACGGAGAGGGCCGTTTCATCGCTTCGGAGGCATTGCTGAGAGAGCTGGCCGCTTCCGGTCAGATCGTCACCCAATATGTAGACGAAGAAGGCCTCCCGGGGGCGGATATGCCCGCCAATCCCAACGGCTCCATGCTGGCGGCGGAGGGGATTGTTTCTCCCGATGGCCGCATCCTGGGAAAGATGGGACATTCGGAGAGAGCCGGGGTCAACGTGTTCAAAAATGTGGAAGGAAACAAAGACCAGGGGCTTTTTGCCTCCGGCGTGGCATATTTCAGATAAAAGGAGGCAGAAATGAAGACAGCGATCGTGATGGGAAGCAAATCAGATTACCCGGTAGTGCGCCGGGCGGAGGAGATGCTGGAGCGCTTCGGGGTGGAATACGAGACCCGGATCCTCTCCGCTCACCGGACGCCGGCGGCGGCGGAGGCCTTTGCCGCAGAGGCGGCAGACCGGGGCATAGAGGTCCTGATAGCGGCGGCGGGGAAAGCGGCTCATCTGGCGGGGGTCCTGGCGGCCCGGACGCCTCTGCCCGTCATCGGCCTGCCGGTGAAGTCCAGCACTCTGGACGGGCTGGATTCCCTCTTGTCCACCGTGCAGATGCCCAAGGGAGTGCCGGTGGCCACCGTGGCCATAGACGGGGCGGAAAATGCGGCCCTGCTGGCGGTGCAGATACTGGGGCTCCGCTACGAAAGCCTTCAGGCCGCCGTAAAAGAATACAAGAAACAGATGGAAGCGGAGATCCTGGCCGCCGACGAGGAATTCCAGAAGAGCAAATAGTTCCGGGAAAAGATCCCGCAGGATCAAGACGTCCTTTTTGCCGTTTTTGACACAAAAAGGTGGAAGGGGCCGGGCGCTCAGCCATAGATAATGCCTGCCAAGCTATAAAAAAACAGAGTAAGAACTTTGCGAGGAGGAAGCAAAATGGAGAAAAGAGAGCAGCTTTATGAAGGAAAGGCCAAAAAGGTGTATAAGACCGACGATCCGGGGCTGGTGATCGTATCGTACAAAGACGACGCCACCGCCTTCAACGGCCAGAAAAAAGGGCAGATCGCAGGAAAGGGCGTGGTGAACAACACCATGAGCAACATCATCTTTCAGATGCTGGAGCAGCGGGGCGTCCCCACCCACTATGTGCAGCAGCTCAATGAAAGGGAGACCCTGGTGAAAGCGGTGAAGATCCTGCCCCTGGAGGTGATCATCCGCAATGTGGCGGCGGGCTCCTTTTCCAAGCGCTACGGCGTGGAGGAAGGAAGGCCCCTGGCCAGAACGGTGCTGGAGTTTTCCTATAAGAACGATGAGCTGGGAGACCCCCTTATCAATGACGACCACATTCTGGCCCTGGAGCTGGCCACAGAGGAGCAGCTGAGGCAGGTGAAGGACTACGCATATGCGGTCAACGAAGGCCTGAAGGGATTCTTCCTGGAACGGGGCCTGAAGCTCGTCGATTTCAAAATCGAATTCGGCCTCTGGGACGGAAAGGTGATCCTGGCGGACGAGATCTCGCCGGACACCTGCCGCCTCTGGGACGTGAACACCAACGAGAAGATGGATAAGGACCGTTTCCGCAGAGACCTGGGCAAGGTGGAGGAAACCTATCAGGAAGTGTTCCAGCGGGTGCAGTCGTAAGACGCTTCTCCCGGGAAGAGGGCAAAAGCACGGGCATCTTTGATGCTGTGTATGAGATTATTTACGAGGAGAAAAGATGGAAAAGATCACTTACAAGGACGCCGGCGTGGATACCCGGGAGGGGGAACGGGCCGTAAGCCTGATGAAAGAGCATGTGAAGAAAACCTTCAATCCCAACGTACTGACGGGGTTGGGAAGCTTTGGCAGCCTGTTCCGCCTGGACACCGCCGGCATGGAGGAGCCTGTCCTGGTGGCCGGCACCGACGGCGTGGGCACCAAGCTGAAGATCGCTTTTCTTATGGACAGGCACCATACCGTGGGCCAGGACTGTGTGGCCATGTGCGTCAACGATGTGCTCTGCCAGGGGGCCCAGCCCTTGTTTTTCCTGGATTACATCGCTACGGGCAAGGTAAAGGCGGAAAAGATCGCAGACATCGTCCGGGGCGTGGCCGAGGGCTGCCTTCAGGGGGGCTGCGCCCTGGTGGGGGGAGAAACGGCGGAGATGCCGGATTTTTACCCGGAGGGCGAGTACGATATGGCCGGCTTTGCCGTGGGCCTGGCGGACCGGAAAAACATCATAGACGGCTCCGGGATACGGGAGGGGGACGTGATCGTCGGCGTTCCCTCCAGCGGCCTCCACAGCAACGGCTACTCTCTAGTGCGGAAGGTGTTTTTTGAAAAAATGGGGCTCTCCGTCCATGACCATATAGAAGAGCTGGGAGAAGCTCTGGGGGAGGCCCTTTTGCGCCCCACAAAGATATATACCCAGGCCTGCCGTGAGGTCTTTGCTCAGGTGAAGGTCCGGGGCGTGGTCCACGTGACCGGCGGCGGCTTCTATGAAAACATCCCCCGGGTGCTGCCGGAGGGGCTGAGGGCCCTGATCCAGAAGGGCAGCTGGGACGTTCCCCCCATATTCCGGTATTTACAGCGCTGCAGCGGCGGCAGCGACGAGGACATGTTCGCCGCCTTCAACATGGGAGTGGGCATGATGTTCTTCGTGAGGGAAGCCGACGGGGAAAAGACCCTGGAAGCCCTGAGCCGGGCCGGAGAAACGGGAAGGATGATAGGCCGGGTGGTGAAGGGCGAAGGCGTGGCCTTTGCCGGGCCGGAGGCGGCGAAATGACCAGGATCACCGTCATGGTGTCCGGCGGCGGCACCAATCTGCAGGCTGTCATAGACGCGGCGGAGGCGGGAACTCTGGGAGACGCTTCTGTGGTACTGGTGATTTCCAGCAACGCCGGGGCCTACGCCCTGGAGCGGGCGGCCAGACACGGCATCCCTTCGGTGGTCATAGGCCGGGAAGAGTACCCGGACCCGGAGGAGCGGACCGGGGCCATCCTGGATGCACTGAAAGGAGCGGAAACGGATCTGGTGGTGCTGGCGGGCTACATGAGCGTGCTGCCGCCGGCGCTGATCCGTGCCTACCGGGACCGCATCATCAATATCCATCCCGCCCTGCTGCCCAAATTCGGCGGCATGGGCATGTACGGCATAAGGGTCCACCGGGCGGTCCTGGCCGCCGGCGAGGCGGAAAGCGGCGCCACGGTCCATTTTGTGGACGAGGGCGTGGACACGGGCCGGATCATTTTGCAGGAAAGGGTGCCGGTGCTGGAAGGCGATTCCCCGGAGACCCTGGCGGCCCGGGTGCTGGAAGCGGAGCACCGGATATTGCCGGAGGCCATAAGAAGGCTGACGAAGGCGGACTGAGAGAGGAGACCACAGACATGGGCGGATTATTTGGCATCGTTTCAGAGCAGGACTGCGCTACCCCCCTGTTTTTCGGGACAGACTATCATTCTCATTTAGGCACCAAACGGGGGGGGATGTGCGTGCTGGGACCCGCGGGCTTCAACCGGGCCATCCACAGCATAGAAAACGCCAGCTTCCGCAGCAAATTTGAAGGAGAGATAGACGACATGCCCGGGGGCATGGGCATCGGCAGCATCAGCGACAGCGACCCCCAGCCTCTCACGGTCTACAGCCGCCAGGGGAATTACGCCATCGGCACCGTGGGGCGGATCAACAACAAGGACGCCCTCATAGAGGAACTTCTCCAGAAGGGCTGCAACCAGTTCATGGCCATGAGCGGCGGCCGGATCAACAACACGGAGCTGGTGGCGGCGCTGGTTTCCGCCGGACCGGACATCGTCCAGGGAATACAGATGGCCCAGGAGAAGATAGAAGGCTCGGTGAGCATGCTGGTCCTGACGGAAAAAGGCCTGTACGCCGCCAGAGACAAGCTGGGCCGGACGCCTCTCATCATAGGGAAAAACGGAGGGGGCTTCTGCGCCGCCTCGGAATCCTTTGCCTTCATCAACATCGGCTATCATTTTTATAAAGAACTGGGGCCGGGAGAGATCGTCTTTATCACAAAGGACCGTGTGGAAACTGTGGCGCCGCCGGGGGAACGGATGCAGATCTGCACCTTCCTCTGGACTTACTTCGGCTACACCACCTCTACCTATGAGGGAAAGAATGTAGAGGAAATGCGCTACCGCAACGGAGCCGCCATTGCCGCAGGAGACGGGGAGATGAACGTGGATTATGTGGCGGGGGTGCCGGACAGCGGTACCGCTCATGCTTTGGGCTATGCCAATGCCTCCCGCATCCCCTATGCCCGCCCCCTCATCAAGTACACGCCTACCTGGCCCCGGAGCTTCATGCCCCAGAACCAGAAGGCCCGGAACCTCATCGCCAAAATGAAGCTGGTGCCGGTGTTTGAGATCATCCGGGACCGGCGCTTTATCCTGGTGGACGACTCCATCGTCCGGGGGACCCAGCTTTCGGAAACCGTTTCGTATCTGCTGTCCAACGGCGCCAGGGAAATTCATGTGCGCTCCGCCTCTCCTCCCATTATGTACGGCTGCAAATTCCTGAATTTTTCAAGGTCTGTCACGGACATGGAGCTCATCACCCGAAGGACCATCTGCAAGCTGGAGGGGATCACGGAGCCGGAGGCCATAAGCCCGGAGCTGCTGAAGGAATACGCCGACGGCGCCACGGAAAAGCACAGGGCCATGATAGACGACATCCGCAAAAGCCTGAAATTTGACAGCCTGCGGTACCAGACCATAGAGGATACCCTGGAGGCTGTGGGAATAGAAAAATGTAAGCTTTGTACTTATTGCTGGAATGGGGAGGAATAGTGAAATGAGAGCATTGATCAGCGTATCGGATAAGAGCGGCGTGGTGGAATTTGCCCGGGAGTTGGAAGCTCTGGGAGTGGAAATCGTATCCACCGGGGGCACTCACACCAGGCTGGCGGACAGCGGCGTGAAGGTCACGGGCATTTCCCAGGTGACAGGGTTTCCCGAATGTCTGGACGGACGGGTGAAGACTCTCCATCCCGCAGTCCACGGCGGAATTTTAGCCATGCGGGACAAGCCGGAGCACATGGCTCAGCTGAAGGAACTGAAGATAGAGACCATAGACATCGTGGCCATCAACCTCTACCCCTTCAAGGCCACCATACTGAAGCCCGGCGTCAGCCTGGAGGAATGCATAGAGAACATCGATATCGGCGGGCCTACCATGCTGCGGTCGGCGGCGAAGAATCACCGGGACGTCATCGTCGTCTGCGACCCGGCGGACTACGGGCAGGTGGTGGAGGAGCTGAAGGCCGGCGGCGTTTCCTATGAAACGAAATACCGGCTGGCCCTGAAGGTGTTCCGGCATACGGCGGCCTACGACGCCATGATTTCTGATTATCTGGCGAAGCAGACAGGGGAAGGCCCGGCGGACAACCTGACCCTGACCTTCGAGAAGGTGCAGGAGCTGCGCTACGGGGAAAATCCCCACCAGAAGGCCTGGTATTACAGGGAGATCGCACCTCACGGGGGCGCTCTGGTGAATGCGGAGCAGCTTCACGGCAAGGAGCTTTCCTTTAACAATATCAACGATACCCAGGGGGCCCTGGCTGCGCTTCAGGAGTTTTCCCAGCCGGCGGTGGTGGCGGTGAAGCATGCCAATCCCTGCGGCGTGGGCACGGGAAAGGATATTTTCACCGCATACAGGAAGGCCTACGAGTCCGACCCGGTGTCGGTGTTCGGGGGCATCGTGGCGGCCAACCGGCCCGTGGACGGGGCGACGGCGGCGGAGATCAACAAAATATTCATAGAGATCGTCATCGCACCGGACTTTACAGAGGAAGCGCTGGAGATCCTGCGGGAAAAGAAGAACATCCGCCTGCTGAAGCTGCCGGAGATCCTGGATAAGGGCCCGGAGGGGCAGCTGGACCTGAAGAAGGTGTCCGGGGGCCTGCTGGTCCAGGAAGCGGATTCCGTGCTCTTCCGCCAGGAGGACCTGAAGGTGGTGACGGACCGGGCGCCCACAGAAAAGGAAATGGAGGACCTGACCTTCGCCATGAAGGTGGTGAAGCACATCAAGTCCAACGGCATAGTCATTGCGAAGGACGGGCAGACCCTGGGCATCGGGCCGGGGCAGGTGAACCGGATCTGGGCTGTGGAAAACGCCATCCGCCAGGCCAACTTCGAGACCGAGGGGACGGTGCTGGCCTCCGACGCCTTTTTCCCCTTCAGCGACTGTGTGGAAGCGGCGGCGGCGGCGGGGGTCACCGCCATCATCCAGCCCGGCGGCTCTGTCCGGGATGAGGAATCCATCCAGAAGGCCAATGAGAAGGGCATTGCCATGGTGTTCACGGGCCTGAGGCATTTCAAGCATTAAAGGAAAAAGCGCCGGTCACTGCCGGC
>JAUNBO010000049.1:10161-11471 GCA_030527065.1 Bacillota bacterium
CCGGGGCCGTTCAAGGAGGAGCGTATGAGAATACTGATCGTAGGCGGCGGAGGCCGGGAGCACGCCATTGCGTGGAAGCTGGCCCAGGACCCCAGAGTGAAGGCCATGTTCTTCGCACCGGGGAACGCAGGGATGGCGGCCCTGGGGGAATGTCTGCCGGTGAAGGCGGAGGACGTGGAAGGCGTTTGCCGGGCCGCCATGGAAAAGGCGGCGGATCTGGTGGTGATCGGTCCGGAAGTCCCTCTGGCCATGGGAATGGTGGACGCCTTGCAGGAGCAGGGGATCCGGGCCTTCGGTCCCAACCGGAAGTGCGCCCGGCTGGAAGCCAGCAAGTCCTTCACCAAGGCCTTTCTTGCCCGTCACGGCATTCCCACTGCGGATTACCGGGAGTTTTCGGACCCGGAAAGCCTGCGGCAGGCCATAGGCCTCTTTGGCTGGCCCATGGTGCTGAAGGCCGACGGCCTGGCGGCGGGGAAGGGTGTGATCCTGGCGGCGGACCGGCAGGAGGCGGAGAAAGCCGTTGATGAAATGATGGGGCAGAAGATCTTCGGCGCCGCCGGGGAAAAGGTGGTGGTGGAGGAATGCCTCCGGGGGGTGGAGGCGTCTGTCCTCTGCTTTGTGGACCGGCACACCATAGTCCCCATGGAATCCGCCCAGGATTACAAGCGGATCTTTGACGGGGACAGGGGTCCCAACACCGGGGGCATGGGCGCGTATTCTCCCAGCCTGCTTTTCAATGAAGAACTGGAAGACCGGATATCCAAAGAAATACTGGAGCCCACCCTGAAGGGCTTCCAGGCCGACGGCCTGGATTTTCAGGGGGTCCTTTTCGTGGGCCTGATGATCACGGAGCAGGGGCCCAAGGTAATCGAATTCAACAATCGTTTCGGGGACCCGGAGACCCAGGCGGTGCTGCCCCGGCTGGAGAGCTCCCTGCTGGATATTTTCAATGCGGTGACAGAAGACCGCCTGGCGGAGATGGAGATCCGCTGGAGCCCGAAGCGGGCGGTCTGCGTGGGCATGGCTTCCGCCGGTTATCCCGGCAGCTACGAAAAGGGGAAGGAGATCTTCGGGCTGGACCGGGTGGACCCGGATGTGGTGGTGTTCCATGCGGGGACCGCCGCCGGGACTGTGGAGGATGGCGGCGGGCAGCGGCCGGCCGTGGTCACCGCCGGCGGCCGGGTGCTGGGGGTGACGGCCCTGGGAGACAGCCATCAGGAGGCCCGGGAAAAGGCCTTTGCCAACGTGGAACGGATCTCCTTTGAAGGCGCTCAATACCGGAAGGACATCGGCCTGGTGGGGAGTACGCT
>JAUNBO010000050.1 GCA_030527065.1 Bacillota bacterium
TGTGAGTTGAGCCGTAAAATTCTCTGGGACGAGGACCGGCCGGCAAACCGCCCCCTTGGCGCCCCGTGAAAAGTAACCAGTAAGGGCCGCCGGGAGTGGCTCCGGCCCCTGCATAAAAAAGCAGGGGCCGGCTTCGCTTTTTGCCGCCGCCTGCGAGGCGCCCCTGGCGCCCCTTGAACAGTAACAATTCGACCGCAAAAATGCGGTGAAATGGTCTCAAAATATTGACCGTGACAGGATTTTAGGATAATATATATTAATTGGCAATTTGCCCCGGGCCTTTTTGCCGCCGGGGACGCAGGCTTGAAAAAGAAGCCCGCCCGCCGCAGCCCTCTGGGGTGCGGCGGGATGTGATAGAAATCGGAGGATGGAGAGAATGGGTGTAAAGGTTGCGAAATTTGGAGGAAGCTCCGTGGCGGACGCCATTCAGCTGGCCAAGGTGAAGAGCATAGTGGAAGGGGACCCCGAAAGGAAATACGTGGTGGTTTCCGCCCCGGGGAAGCGCTTTTCCGGAGACAGCAAGATCACGGACCTCTTGTATCTCTGCAAGACCCACATAGACCACAACGTGGCCTACGACCAGGTGTTCCAGGTGGTCTGCGACAGATACCGGGCCATAGAACTGAACCTGGGGGTCAACGTAGGGCTGGAAGAAGAATTCCGCATCATAGATGAAAACCTGCAAAAAGGAGCCTCGGCGGACTACATTGCCAGCCGGGGCGAGTATCTGACGGCGAAGCTGACGGCGGCTTATCTGGGCCTGGAATTTGTGGACACCGCCGGCCTGGTGCAATTCGACAAGCATGGGAAATTCCTCAATGAGGAAACCAACCGGGCTCTGAAAGAGGCCCTGGCCGGAGTGGATGGAGCGGTGCTGCCGGGCTTCTACGGCTCCGTTCCCGACGGCAGCATAAAGACCTTCTCCCGGGGGGGCTCCGACATCACCGGCGCCCTGGTGGCCCGGGCGGTGGAGGCGGATATCTACGAAAACTGGACCGACGTTTCCGGCTTCCTGATGGCGGACCCCAGAGTGGTGAAGGACCCCATCCCCATAGAGATCATCACCTACGTGGAACTGCGGGAGCTCTCCTACATGGGCGCCGGCGTCCTGCACGAGGACGCCATCTATCCGGCCCGGGCGGGGAACATCCCCATCAACATCCGCAACACCAACGACCCCCAGCACCCCGGCACCATCATCGTGGGGGACATAGACGAGCCCGCGGGGAAGAGCAAGGTGATCACGGGGATCGCCGGGCACAAGGATTTCACCGTCATTTCCATCTATAAGAACATGATGAGCGGGGAGGCCGGCTTCGTGCGGCGCATCCTGTCCGTGCTGGAGGATTACGGCGTGGTGGTGGAGCACCTTCCCAGCGGCATAGACACCCTTTCGGTGGTGCTGGCCAACAAGAACCTCAACGGAAAGCTGGAGGAGATCACAGAAGAGATCCGGCGGCGGCTGCAGCCGGACCGGATGGAGGTCTTTGAGAACATGGCCCTCATCGCCACGGTGGGCCGGGGCATGGCCCGCCGCATGGGCGTGTCCGCCACCCTGTTCACGGCCCTGTACAATGCCGGAGTCAACATCCGGATGATAGACCAGGGATCCAGCGAGATGAACATCATAGTAGGAGTGGAAAACAGCGACTTTGAGAAAGCGGTCCGGGCCATTTACGAGGCTTTCGTAGAGTAGGCAGGGGGGCTGCCCGGTCCTTTCTCCGAAGATATGAACACGAGAAAGAAGGAGTAACATGGGATTTATGGAGAAGGTCTTTGGCGACATCAACGCCAAGGAGATCAAAAAAATCGAGAAGACCGTGGACGGGATAGAGGCTCTGGAAGAAACGGTCCAGGCCCTTTCCGACCAGCAGCTCAGGGAAAAGACGGTAGAATTCCGGGAACGGCTGGCGGCGGGGGAAACCCTGGAGGACCTGCTGCCGGAGGCCTTTGCCGTGGTGCGGGAGGCGTCCTGGCGGGTGCTGGGCCTGAAGCACTTCCGGGTGCAGCTCATCGGCGGCGTGGCGCTCCATCAGGGGCGCATCGCAGAGATGAAGACCGGCGAAGGCAAGACCCTGGTGGCCACCGCCCCGGTGTACCTGAACGCCCTGGAGGGGAAGGGCGTCCACGTGGTCACCGTCAACGACTATCTGGCAAAGCGCGATATGGAGTGGATGGGGAAGGTGTATACCTTCCTGGGCCTCACCATAGGCTGCATCGTCCACGGCATCACCAAAGAAGAACGGAAGGCCGCCTATCAGGCGGACGTCACCTACGGCACCAACAACGAATTCGGCTTCGACTACCTCCGGGACAACATGGTGGCATATAAGGAGGACCTGAACCAGAGGCCCCTGAATTTCGCCATCGTGGACGAGGTGGACAGCATCCTCATAGACGAGGCCCGGACCCCCCTCATCATTTCCGGCCAGGGCGTAAAGTCCACGGACCTCTATACCGTGGCCAATAAGTTCGTAAAGGATTTCCGCCTGGACGTGGATTACACCATGGACGAAAAGGCCCGGCAGGTGGCCCTGACGGAAAGCGGCGTCACCAAATGCGAGAAGTTCTTCAAGGTGGAGAATTTCTCGGACCCGGAGAACATGGAACTGAACCATCACGTGAACCAGGCCCTGAAGGCCAACACCCTGATGAAGCGGGATGTGGACTATATCGTGAAGGACGGGGAGATCGTCATCGTGGACGAATTCACGGGGCGGCTGATGTACGGGAGGCGGTACAGCGAAGGGCTGCACCAGGCCATAGAAGCGAAAGAGGGCATAGAGGTGCGCCGGGAGTCCATGACTCTGGCCACCATCACGGTGCAGAACTATTTCAGGATGTACCAGAAGCTGGCGGGCATGACGGGCACCGCCAAGACCGAGGAAGAGGAATTCCGGGACATCTATAATATGGACGTAGTCACCATCCCCACCAACCGGCCTGTGGCCAGGGTGGACCTGGAGGATTCGGTCTACGGCACGGAGCGGGGGAAGTTCACCGCCATCGCCCGGGAGGTGGAGGCCCATCACGCCACGGGGCAGCCGGTGCTGGTAGGCACCATTTCCATTGAGAAGTCAGAGATCCTCAGCGCCCTGCTGAAGAGGAAGGGCATAAAGCACAACGTCCTCAACGCCAAGCAGCACGTCCGGGAAGCGGAGATCATCGCCGAGGCGGGCCGGCTGAACGCCGTCACCATCGCCACCAACATGGCGGGCCGGGGCACGGACATCATCCTGGGGGGCAACCCGGATTTTGAAGCCAAAAAGGAAATGCGGAAGCGGGGCTTTGAAGAAGAGACCATTTCCTATGCCTCCAGCGCCATTCCTCTGGAGGACCCGGAGCTGCTGGCGGCCAGAGCGGAATACAAGGAACTCTACGACGCCTTTAAAGCGGAGCGGGCGGAGGAGCAGCGGCAGGTGGTGGCCCTGGGGGGCCTCCACATCATAGGCACGGAGCGCCACGAATCCCGACGGATAGACAACCAGCTCCGGGGCCGGGCGGGGCGGCAGGGAGACCCGGGCTCCACCCAGTTTTTCATCTCTCTGGAAGACGAGCTGATGCGCCTCTTCGCCGGGGAACGGATCAAGAGCATCGCCGGCAGGCTGGGGGTGGCGGAAGACGAGCCCATGGAAGCGGGCATGCTGACCAAGACCATAGAAAACGCACAGAAAAAGGTGGAGAGCCGCAACTTCTCCATCCGGAAATACGTGCTGCAATACGATAACGTCATGAACAAGCAGCGGGAGCTGATCTACAGCGAGCGGCGGCGGGTCCTGGACGGAGAGGACCTGCGGGACCACATCTTCTCCATGGTGGAGGAGATCGTGGACGAAAACGTGGCCACCTGTGCGGCGGCTTCCAAATACGCAGAGGAATGGGACCTGGAGGACCTGAGCAAATCCTTCCGGAAATTCTACAACGATTTCGCCCCGCTCCGGTATACGGAGGAGGAGCTGGAGGCTCTGGACGAGGACCGGCTGAAGGCGGATATCATGGAGCGCTTTGAGGAAGCGTACAAGGCCAAGGAAGAGCTCATCGGCCAGGAGCGGATGAGGGAGCTGGAGCGGATGGTGCTGCTCCGGGTGGTGGACAACAAGTGGATGGACCACATAGACGCCATGGACCAGCTGAAGCACGGCATAGGCCTCCGGGCCATCGGCCAGCAGGATCCGGCCAAGGCTTACAGTTCCGAGGGTTTCGATATGTTTGAGCTGATGATACGGGAGATCAAGGACGACACCGTGCGCTTCTGCTTCAACGTCACCATTCAAACCAACGCCGCCCGGAAGCAGGTGGTTTCCATCGGCGAAGGGCGGAAGGACGAGTTTGCTCCGGGGCAGGGAAGTCCGGGAGGCGAGGGAGAGAGCTACTACACCGACGGCAGCGGCGGCAGCGGGCCCCCCAGGGCCGTGGAGGTGCCGGACCGGCCCAAGAAGCCGGCCCCCGTGCGGGTACAGCCCAAGCCCGGAAGGAACCAGCCCTGTCCCTGTGGCAGCGGGAAGAAGTACAAGGATTGCTGCGGCCGGGTGCGGAACGAGGATTGACCGGCGGAGACGAAAGCCGGAAGGGCGGCGGGCCCTGTAAAGCAGGGGGCCAATGAGGGCCGCCCCGGCGGAGGGCAGAGCGCAGGCGAGTAAGAAAGCAGGAGGGATGGAGTTTTGATAGAGCTGGACCAGATCAAATACGAAATGGACGGCGAGGAGGAAGAGCTGAAGGACCTGGGGCGGGCGTTGGACCTGGAAGGGCTGACGGCGGCCCTGTCGGCCATCAATGAGAAAGTGGAGGCCCAGGGCTTCTGGGACGACCATGAAGCAGCCCAAAAGCTGCTGAAAGAGAAGAAGCAGCTGGAGCAGAAGACGGGAGAATACCAGAGTCTGGTCCGGGAGCTGGAGGACATAGAGGTCCTGATCAGCCTGGCGGAGGAGGAAGAGGACGCCTCCATGGCCGGAGAGATCCGGGAGACTTATGAGTCATATAAGAAGAAGCTGGAGAGCCTGAGGATAAAGACGCTGCTGGACGGAGAGTACGACGGCAACAACGCCATCGTTTCCATCCATGCGGGCTCCGGCGGCCTGGACGCCCAGGACTGGGCGGAAATGCTGCTGCGGATGTATACCCGCTGGGCCGCCGACAAGGGCTACAAGGTGGACGTGATAGACATCCAGTATGACGCTGAAGCGGGAGTGAAAAGCGCCACCTTCCTGGTCTGCGGGGAAAACGCCTACGGGTACCTGAAAAATGAAAAGGGAGTCCACCGCATCGTGCGGATCTCCCCCTTCGATTCCTCCAACCGCCGCCATACCTCCTTTGCGTCCCTGGACGTGATGCCGGAGCTGGAGGGTGAGATAGACATAGAGATCGCCCCGGAGGACCTGCGGATAGATACCTACCGCTCCAGCGGCGCCGGCGGCCAGCACGTAAACAAGACGGACTCCGCCATCCGCATCACCCACATCCCCACCAACATCGTGGTCACCTGTCAGAACGAACGCTCCCAGCATCAGAACCGGGAGGTGGCCATGCGGGTGCTGAAATCCAAGCTGCTGAAGCTGGCGGAGGAGGAGCACAAGGAAAAGATAGACGAGCTGAAGGGAGATTACAGCCAGATCACCTGGGGCAGCCAGATCCGCTCCTATGTGTTCCATCCTTACACCATGGTGAAGGACCACCGTACCGATGCGGAGGTAGGCAACGTGAACGCCGTTATGGACGGCGACCTGGACTATTTCATCAACGAGAAATTGAAGCAGAGGTAGAAGGCGGCATGATAGAACAGAAGATAGCCTCCCAGCTGGGCCTGAAGCCCGCCGTGGTGGCCGATACCATAAAGCTTATAGAAGAAGGAAACACCATCCCCTTCATTGCCAGATACCGGAAAGAGGTCACCGGGGGCATGTCCGACGTGACTCTCCGGGAGCTGGAAGAGAAGCTGAACCATTACCGGAACCTGGAAGCCCGGAAGGAAGAGGTCCTGCGTCTGATAGAGGCCCAGGAAAAGCTGACGCCGGAGCTGGAAGAGGAGATCCGTCAGGCAGAGACCCTGCAGCGGGTGGAGGATCTGTACAAGCCCTTCCGGCAGAAGCGGGAGACCAGGGCTTCCAAGGCAAGAGAAAAGGGACTGGCTCCCCTGGCGGAGCTGATGCTGGCCATGGAGCTGGAAACGGGGACGCCGGAGGAAGCGGCGGAGCCCTTTGTCTGCCGGGATCCGGAGCTTCTGGCCCAGGGAAAGGGGGCGGCTTCGGCGGCGGAGGCGCTGGCAGGGGCTGCGGACATCGTGGCGGAGCTGGTGGCCGACAATGCGGACCACACCCAGAGCGTCCGGGAGAGGACCCGGGCGGAGGGCCGCATCGTATCGGCGGCGGCGGACCCGGAGGAAAGCACTGTCTACGATATGTATTATGAGTACGAGGAGCCCATCGCAAAGATCCCCAACCATCGGGTCCTGGCCATCAACCGGGGAGAAAAGGAAAAGAAGCTGAAGGTGAAGGTGAAGGCCCCGGCGGAGGAAATCTGCAGCTGGCTGAAGAGGGAGCTGGTCGCCAACCCTCAGTGTATTTTTGCGCCGCTGATAGAAGAAACGGCGGAGGATGCGTACAAGCGCCTTATGGCCCCTTCCATAGAACGGGAAATGCGGAATTTCCTGACGGAGCGGGCGGAAAAGGATGCGGTGAAGGTCTTTGCGGGAAACACGGAAAGCCTGCTGATGACGCCGCCGGTGAAGAACGCCAGAGTCATCGCCATAGACCCGGGCTACCGGACGGGCTGCAAGGTGGCGGCCCTGGACGAAACGGGCAAGCTTCTGGCCCATGCCACCATCTATCCCACCGTGCCCCGGAAGGATATAGCCGGCGCCCGGAAGGTGCTGGCGGCCATGGTGAAAAAATACGATTCCAACGTCATTGCCATCGGCAACGGCACCGCCTCCCGGGAAACAGAGGCCTTTGTTTCTGATTTTATCCGGGAGCTGGGCAAGGAGGACCTGCAATATACCATAGTGAACGAGGCCGGGGCTTCCGTCTATTCCGCCTCCAAGCTGGCCACGGAGGAATACCCGGACCTGGACGTCACCGTCAGAGGCGCCATGTCCATAGGGCGCCGCTTGCAAGACCCTCTGGCGGAATTGGTGAAAATAGAGCCCCGCTCCATCGGCGTGGGGCAGTACCAGCACGACATAGACCAGAATCTCCTCAGCGGCGCCCTCACCGGCGTGGTGGAGAACTGCGTCAACCGGGTGGGGGTGGACCTGAACACCGCCTCTCCGTCGCTGCTGTCATACATCGCCGGCGTCAATTCCGGCATTGCGAAAAACATCGTGGCCTACAGGGAAGAGCACGGGCGCTTCCGGGACCGGAAGGAGCTGAAAAAGGTGGCGAAGCTGGGGGAAAAGACCTTCCGGCAGTGCGCCGGCTTCATGCGGATCAGCAACGGTACGGAGCCCCTGGACCGGACGGCGGTCCACCCGGAATCCTACGGAGCGGCGGCCCTGATGCTGGAAAAGCTGGGCCTGTCCAGAGAGGACATCGGCAGGGACGCCGCCGGGGTGATAGAGGACCGGATCTGCGGCCTGTATCCCCGGGAAGCGCCGAAAAAACCGGCCCAGGGGGGCCGGAACAGGAACGGCCTGGCGGCCCTGGCCGCCCTGACGGAAGAGAAGCCGGAGGACCGGCGGAAACAGTTCCGGAAAAACCTGGAAACCATGGCGGAGGAGCTGGGAGTGGGCCTTATGACCCTGTCGGACATCGTGGAGGAAATCCGCAAGCCCGGCCGGGACCCCAGAGAGGGGATGCCCCCGGTGGTGTTCCGGCAGGACGTCCTGTCCCTGGAGGACCTGAAACCGGGAACGGAGCTTACGGGCACGGTCCGCAACGTGGTGGACTTCGGGGCCTTTGTAGACGTGGGCGTAAAGAACGACGGCCTGGTCCATATTTCCGAGCTGGCGGAGAAATATGTCCGTCACCCCATGGACGTGGTCAGCGTGGGAGATACGGTGAAGGTCCGGGTTTTGAAGGTGGATCTGGAGAAGCAAAAAGTCTCTCTGACCATGAAACTGTAGTAAGGCGGAAAAAGAATGGGAAAAATAACAACGGTGCTCTTCGATTTCGACGGCACCATTATGGATACCAACGGGGTCATTATAGATTCCTGGCAGCACACCTTCCGCACTCTGACGGGGAAGGAAGGCCGGGAAGAGGACATTATACGAACCTTTGGAGAACCCCTGAGCTATACCATGGAAAAGACTTTCCCGGACATTCCCGTGGAGGAGGCCATTGGGGTGTACCGCAGCTATCACTGGGATAATTTCGGAGAGAGAATTACCGTTTTCCCGGGAATTGTGGAGCTGTTGGAGCAGCTGAAAGTCCGGGGCTACAGCCTGGGCCTGGTCACCTCCCGGCTGAAGGGCACCACTATGGAGGGGCTGGAAAAGTACCGGCTGGAGCATTTTTTCGACGCCATGGTCACCTGCGACGATACCGACCGCCATAAGCCGGACCCGGAGCCCATCCTCATCGCCCTGGAACGCCTGGGCTCCGCCCCGGAGGAGAGCGTCATGGTGGGAGATACCCGCTTCGACGTCCTCTGCGCCCGGAATGCAGGGGTGGCGTCTGTGCTGGTGGCCTGGCAGATGGCCATGAGTCAGGAAGAAATCAGCGGGCCCCTGGGGCCCGATCATTACATAGAAACCCCAGAGGAATTGTTGACGATATTAGAAGGAGAAAAGGGAGAGTGACAATGGACGACAAACTGATCAGAGAGCTTTTGAACGAAGAATTGGAGCGGCAGCGCAACGGCCTGGAAATGATCGCTTCGGAGAACTTTTGCAGCCGGGACGTCCTGCGGGCCATGGGCTCCGTCCCCACCAACAAGTATTCGGAGGGCTACCCGGGCAAACGCTATTACGGCGGCTGCGGCGTGGTGGATAAGATCGAACAGATCGCCATAGACAGGGCAAAGGAGCTCTTCGGAGTGGAGCACGCCAACGTGCAGCCCCACAGCGGCGTCAACGCCAACCTGGCGGTGTTTTTCGCCATGCTGGAGCCCGGCGATACCATTTTAGGCATGGACCTGTCCAACGGCGGCCACCTCTCCCACGGCTCCCCGGTGAACATCTCCGGAAAGTATTATAAAGCGGCGTCCTACCGGGTAGACGAAAACGGCCTGCTGGATTACGACGATTTGCTGGTTCAGGCCAAGCGCCACAAGCCCAAGATGATCATTGCCGGCGCTTCCGCTTATCCCAGGCTCATAGATTTTGAGAAGTTCCGGGAGGCCGCCGACGCAGCGGGGGCCTATCTGATGGTGGACATCGCCCACATTGCCGGCCTCATCGCCGCCGGCGTCCATCCCTCTCCCGTCCCCTATGCGGACTTCATGACCTCCACCACTCACAAGACCCTGCGGGGTCCCAGAGGCGGTCTCATCCTCTGCCGGGGAGAATACGCCGCCAGAGTGGACAAGGCCATCTTCCCCGGCATCCAGGGCGGCCCTCTGGAGCACGTCATCGCCGCCAAGGCCGTGTGCTTCCTGGAAGCCCTTCAACCGGAGTTCCGGGCCTATCAGCAGCAGGTGGTGAAAAATGCCGCCGCCCTCTGCGGCGCCATGATGGAAAAGGGATTTCAGATGGTGTCCGGAGGCACGGACAATCACCTCTTCCTGGTGGATCTGAACAACATTCCGGAAATGACCGGGAAAAAGGCCCAGGACCTGCTGGAAAAGCTGGACATCACCGTCAATAAAAACGCCATCCCCAACGACGCCCGCAGCCCCTTCGTCACCTCCGGCATCCGGGTGGGGACCCCCGCCCTTACCACCAGAGGCATGGGCGAGGCGGAAATGCTGGTCATCGCGGACCTCTTCTACAAGGCCCTGTTTGAAGAGGGACGGCACGACGCCGCCATCAAAGAGAGCGTAGGCGAACTTTGCCGGAAATTCCCCCTCTATCCCCAGGGGCTGTAAGCTCCGGAGGGGCGGCCGGCGCCGCCTGAAAATGCCATACATACAGAGAGCCGCTTCCCAAGAGGCGGCTTTTTTGCCGGGGCCTGTGTGCAGTAGCGGAGCCATGAAATTATACGGGAAGGATAAAAAACAGGATGGTGAAGAGGACCATGCCCAGCAGCGCAAAGGGGTAGGTGGCCCCGTAGCCGGCGGCGGGCCCTTCGCTTTTCAGGGAATCTATGGCCGTGCCCAAGCCGGGAGTGGAGGTCATGCCGCCGCAGACGGCGCCGGACAAAATGACCCAGTTGAGCTTCAGGGCGTAGCGCCCTATGACGAAGGCCGCCAGCAGGGTGACCGTTGCCACCAGGACAGAGGCCAGGGCCAGAAAGGCCCCCGGTCCCTGCAGGGTCTCCACGGCCTTGTAGCCGTATTTCAGCCCCACGATGGCCAGGAAAAACACCATGCCCAGATGCTGCACCGCCGATATGGTCCGGCCGTCCATGTGGAAGTGCAGAGGGCCCAGCTTTCCTATGTAACCCAAAATCAGAGCCAGGATCAGGGTGCCGCCGGTGCTGCCCAGGCCGAAATAGCCTAAAGGGCCCAGATAGAGGCGGAGGCTGCCCAGGGTGTAGCCCAGCAGGCACACCAGAGAAAAGGCCAGGAGATCGAAAGGCTTTTCTTCCACTTCTCTCCTCTGTGCGCCGGCTCTGGCCTGCTGCATTTCCTCAAGGAAGAGGGCTTTTTCCTTTTCCGGGTCCAGCCGGAAAAGCCGGGGAAGAAGATTGATGCCCAGGATCACCACGAGAACGCCGAAGGGATAGCCTATGGCGTAACCGGCTCCTGTGCTGGCCTGGGCGTGGGAAACATAAGCGGCCTTCTGAGTCCTGGTCAGGCTGCCGGAAGCCGCTGTCTCCTCCGCTTGTTCCTCATCGATCCCCAAGGCGATCTCCAGCCGCTGCTCCTGGGGGAGCTCTCCGAAGCGGTCTGCCAGGGTCTGGGCGTGAGTGGCCGCCGTCTCCACCGCCGCTCCAAGCCCCGGAGAGCTGGTGAGGGCTCCCGTGTAGACTCCTGCCATCTGATATTTTTCGGTTTCCGGATGGAGCAGGGAGACGCCGCAGGTGGCGGCGGCGCCGATGAGAGTGACCAGGAGCCCCAGGAGGATGAAACGGGGGCCGTACTTTTTCAGGACCGCCGCCATGTCCTTGGCTGCCAGCAGCCCTACGGAGGCCACGAACAGAAGGAGGAACAGATTGAGGAAGTCGTCGGCGATGATCCCCTGGGAGAGCAGGGCCTCGGCCAGAGCGTAGTGCCGGTTCCCTTCGCCGGCGGCCATAATGCTTCCGCACCACCGATAGACGGCCCAGCCCACTGCCAGTCCCACAAACAGCGCACCGGAACCGCCCAGGGAAAACTTCCCCAGCTTTATTTTCCCCAGCAGCAGCCCCAGGGCCACCGCCAGGATCATCAAGAGCAGCTGACTGCCCACCCAATT
>JAUNBO010000051.1 GCA_030527065.1 Bacillota bacterium
CTTTTAATACTTTACATTTAGGCCGGCGGGGGGTATAATAGCAGTATTCATCATCATGGGGGAGAAGGAAGACAGGTAGCTTTTGTGATGGGGAACAACGGAGTATAAAAATGAAACATACGGGAAGCGGATGGGAGGCTCTGGCCCTGTTTGGACAGCTGGGGCTCACTGTGGCGGTTCCCATTATTTTAGGCGCTCTGGCCGGCAGGTGGATAGACCAGCGGCTGGGGACCTTCCCCCTGTTTCTGGCGGTGCTGATCCTGCTGGGGACTGGGGCGGGGATCCTGGGGGCGTATCATCAGATAGGGGCGGTAACGCAAAAAAAGAAGGACCGGAATGAGAGAGGCCAATGAATTCTCCCAGTTCAAAAGGAAGATATACCTTTACGGGCTTATCATAGCGGCGGGAGCCCAACTGATTTCCCTTATCTTCCTGGGCTGGGAGCCGCAGTTCACCTTCGGCCTGGCTCTGGGGACCTTGACGGCCATAGTGAATTTCGTCATCCTGTCCATCGTCCTGCAGCAGGTGGTGGACGGGACCACGGGGAAGCTGGCCGTGGTGGGAAACTACATAATAAGAATGCTGATCTACGGCGGCGTCTTTTATATCTGCGTCGTCCGCAGTTATGTGTGCGGTCTCGGAGCCCTCATCGGCTTCCTGACCCTGAAAGCAGCCATATATTACGTTCACGGCTTCAAGCCAAAATTCAGCAGGAGCAGTGCCGAAGGCAAGGAACTCAACGAAGTGACGTGGACGGATTTTCCCGGGAGGGACCGGTGGTGGGGAAAGCTTTTTCTCCGGGCCGCCGGTGAAGACCCGGAAGAGCTTCAGGAAGCGGAAGCGGCGGCGGAAGCCGGCGCAGCTGACCCAGAGGCCGGGGAGGCGGAGGAAGGAGCCGAAGCGGCGGACACGGAAACGACGGAGCGGTAAAGAACGGACCAAGCCGTTTTGTAAAAAGGAGGCGTAAAAGGAATGCATTCCACAGAGCATCTGGGACCCCGTAAGATCATCGGCTTATTTGACGGCAGTTTCTTCATAACGGAAACGGTCCTGTTCAGCCTGATCGCTTCTGCGGTGTTGATCATCGCCGCCCTGCTGGTGACCAGGAACCTGAAAACGGTGCCCACCGGCGCGCAGATCTGGGCGGAGCTGATCGTCAGCAGCATGTATAAGCTGGTAGAGAACATCATGGGCAAGCACAACATAGCGTTTGCCCCTTACATAGGCACCCTCATGACATATCTGGTCCTGGCCAACGCCTTCGGGCTCTTCGGCTTCCGGCCCATCACGGCGGACGTGAACGTGGCCTTTGCCCTGGGCCTCATCACCTTCATGCTCATTCAGGGAAATTCCTTCCGGAGCAAGGGCGCCAAGGGCTATGTAAAGCACTTCGGGGAGCCCTATCCTTTCATGTACCCCATAAAGATCATAGAAGACCTGGCCTTTCCCATTTCACTGTCCTGCCGGTTGTTCGGCAACATCACCGGCGGGATGATCGTAATGGCTCTGGCTTTTACGGCGCTGGACAGCTTTTCCCACAGCCTGCATCTGCCCATTCCCCTGCTGGCCGTCGCCATCCCCCTGCCCCTGAACCTGTTCTTCGATGTTTTCGAGCCCGTTTTGCAGGCGTTCATCTTCACCATGCTCACTATGGTCTTCGTCACCATGGCCATCACGGCCCACGGCGGCGAGGAGCATTAGGATAGATACGAAGCAGAAGAAACATTTGTTACTCGAGCCCGCGGGAGAGATCCTGCGAGGAAAATAGTAGGAGGTATGTATCATGTCATTGGTAAGTTCAGAAGCATTTGTAATGGGTCTTTCCGCCATCGGAGCCGCCTGCATCGGTCTTGCAGCCGTAGGCATCGGTCTCGGCCAGGGCCTTGCCGCCATGGCCGGCGTGGCCGGGGTGGCCAAGCAGCCGGAAGCCAAGGGCGACATCCTGCAGGTGATGCTGGTAGGCCAGGCCGTTGCGGAAACCACGGGTATCTTTGCCTTCATCGTGGCCATCGTGCTGCTCTTTGCCAATCCTCTTGTAGGGTATCTGTAAATCAGGAGACCCCGGACTGACGGAGGAGAAGGAAGGAGGCGACAGCAGTGGAAGCGGAAATCTATACGCCATTGATTTCGTTCAACTGGACGCTGCCTTTAATGTGGGTCAACATTCTGATCCTGTATCTTGTAATGAAGAAATTCTTCTGGGAAAAGATCAGGAACTTTATGCAGGCGCGGGAGGCTGCCGTAAGGGAATCT
The DNA here is from genome assembly GCA_030527065.1 of Bacillota bacterium. Taxonomy (GTDB): domain Bacteria; phylum Bacillota; class Clostridia; order Peptostreptococcales; family Anaerovoracaceae; genus JAEELK01. Next base: position 2,254 of record JAUNBO010000051.1, read on the forward strand.
CTGGAAAACGCCGACAGCGTGAACCGGCTGGCGGACGATAAGCTGGCGGACTATGAACGGCGGATCGCCGACATAGAATCCGAGGGCCGGGAGATCATAAAGGCGGCGAAGGCAAAGGCGGACGCTCAGGCCAAGTCTCTCATAGAGGAGGCGGAAGCCAAGGCGGCAAGCCTGATTTTGCAGGCCCGGAATGAGATCCAGCTGGAGAAGACGAAGGCCCTGGCGGAGATGAAGGAGCAGGTGGCGGACCTGGCCATCCTGGCGGCGGAAAAGATCCTGGAAAAGGAACTGGACGCCGCAGGCCAGCAAACCCTCATTACAGATATCATTGAAGAGGCGGGTAGGTCCCAATGGCAGAATTAACGGTTGAAATGACTTATGGCAGAGCCTTGTTTGAGGTGGCCGAAGAAGCGGGGCAGGCGGAGGAGCTCCTGGAAGAAGCGGAACAGGTGATGGCTATTTTCCGGGAAGACCCTCAGTTTTACGAGTTTTTCAGCACCCCTGTCATTTCCATGGCCGAAAAAAAAGCGGTGATGGAAAGGGTGTTTGCTGGAAAGATCTCGCCGGCGCTGCTGAATCTGATGTTCGTCCTGATAGACAAGCGGCGGGGAAACCACTTTGAGCGCATCATCAAGCAGTACCGCCGGTGCCTGGATGAAAACCGCGGCTTCGCTCCCGGCGTCATTTATTCTGTGGTGCCTCTGGAGCCGGAGCAGCTGGCCAGGTTCGAAGAGGAAACGGGAAAGCTGCTGGGGAAACGAGTGAAGCTGAGCAATCAGCTCCACCCGGAGCTCATCGGCGGCGTGCAGATCTTTATTGAGGGCAAGGTGATCGACGCCTCAGTCAGAAAACGGCTGACGGATATGAAAGAAAGCCTGAACTAACAGAAAGCAGGTGGTTCGTGTGAATTTACGGCCGGAAGAAATCAGTGCTGTAATCAAAGAGCAAATCAAAAATTATAAAAACGAATTGGAAATCTCCAATTTCGGGACGGTCATCCAGGTGGGAGACGGCATCGCCCGTATTTACGGCCTGGAAAACTGTATGGCGGGAGAGCTTCTGGAATTTCCCGGGGAAATCTACGGCATGGCCATGAACCTGGAAGAGGATAACGTGGGCGTGGTCATCATGGGCCCGGACCAGAGCATCAAGGAGGGCGACATCGTCAAGCCCACCGGCAGGGTGGTGGAGGTCCCGGTGGGAGACGCTCTCATAGGCCGGGTGGTAAACGCCCTGGGCCAGCCCATAGACGGCAAGGGGCCCATCCGCACGGAAAAGACCCGGCCCGTGGAATTCCTGGCCCCCGGCGTCCTGCAGCGGCGCTCGGTCTATCAGCCCCTGCAAACGGGGATAAAGGCCATAGACTCCATGATCCCCATCGGCCGGGGACAGCGGGAGCTCATCATCGGCGACCGGCAGACGGGAAAGACGGCCCTGGCCATAGACACCATCATAAACCAGGCGGAGGAAAACGTCATCTGCATCTACGTGGCCATAGGACAGAAGAAATCCACCGTGGCCCAGCTGGTGCAGACGCTGGAAAACAAGGGAGCCATGAAATATACCATAGTGGTTTCCGCCACAGCCAGCGAGGTGGCGCCCCTGCAATACATCGCCCCCTATGCGGGCTGCGCCATGGGCGAGGAATTCATGTACGCCCAGGGCCGGGACGTGCTGGTCATCTACGACGACCTTTCCAAGCATGCGGTGGCCTACCGGGCCATGTCCCTGCTGCTGCGCCGGCCCCCCGGACGGGAAGCCTATCCCGGAGACGTTTTCTACCTTCACAGCAGATTGCTGGAGCGGGCGGCCAAGCTCTCCGACGAGATGGGAGGCGGCTCCCTCACGGCTCTGCCCATCATAGAGACCCAGGCGGGAGACGTTTCCGCCTACATCCCCACCAATGTCATTTCCATTACGGACGGCCAGATCTTCCTGGAAACAGAGCTGTTCTTTGCGGGCCAGCGCCCTGCGGTGAACTCGGGCATTTCCGTTTCCCGTGTAGGCGGCGACGCACAGATAAAGGCCATGAAGAAGGTAGCCGGCAAGATCCGTCTGGAATTGGCCCAGTACCGGGAGCTGGCCAGCTTCTCCCAGTTCGGCTCCGATCTGGATAAGGACACCAAGGAGCGGCTGGAGCACGGCCAGGTCCTCATGGAGATCCTGAAGCAGGGACAATACGCCCCCATAAAGGTGGAGCACCAGGTCATGCTGATCTTCGCCGCCACCAACGGCTTCCTGAAGGATTTCCCCGTGGATAAGATCCGGGTCTTTGAAAAGCAGTTCTATGAGTTCATGGACACCCAGTATCCGGAGATCGGCAGGGCCATCAAGGAAAGCGGCGTCATTGCCGACGATACCGACGCTGCCCTGCGGAACGCCATAGAGAAGTTCAAGCAAGTGACGGATTTCGACTGATCCGCCGGGAAAGAGGCAGAAAACGAAACGTAAGAAGGGAGGTGCGTGAACCATGGCGGCAAACAATATGCGGGATATCAAGCGGCGCATGAAGAGCGTCAACAGCATGGAGCACATCACCAAGGCCATGAAGCTGGTATCCACGGCAAAATTGCGGAAAGCCAAGAGCACCTTTGAAAAGACTCAGGAGTATTTCAACTACGTCACCGAGTCCATACAGGCCATCTTCAACAACACGGACCAGGTGCCGGACAAGTATCTGGAAGGGAGCCGGGAGATCAAGACCACCTGCTACATAGTGGTCACCAGCAACCGGGGCCTCTGCGGCAGCTTCAACAGCAACATCATAAAAATGGCTTCGGCGGAGATCGCCGAGGATCCGGAAGAGCCTGTGATAGTGGCCGTGGGCAGCAAGGGACGGGATTTCTTCGCCAAGAGAGGCTACGAGATCGCCAGCCAGTATATGCTGCCGCCGGAGAACATCTCCTTTCTGGAGACCCGGGCCATCAGCCGTCCCATCGTGGAGATGTACGATTCCGGCAAGGTGGACGAGGTCATCCTCATTTACACAAAATTCATCAACAGCATGGAGCAGCGTCCCAGAATGGTCACCCTGCTCCCCTTTGCCATACAAAACGATCCGGACATCCCCAAGGCGGCCATGGAAGTGGAATACGAGCCCTCCGTGGAGGAGGTATTCAACTACCTGGTCCCCAAGTATGTGGAAATCATGGTTTACGGCGCTGTTGTGGAATCCGCCACCTGCGAGCATGCGGCCCGGCGGATCGCCATGGAATCGGCTACGGACAACGCCAACGAGATGCTGGCCAACCTGAGCCTTACTTATAACCGGACCCGCCAGGCGGCCATTACCAATGAGATCTCTGAGATCGTCGGCGGCGCCGAGGCATTGAATTAAAATTTAGGGGGTACTTAATTGTGAGCGAACACAAAGGATACATCCATCAGATCATAGGACCTGTGGTGGACATCAAATTCGTGCCGGAGGAAATGCCGGAGCTGCTTTCCGCCATCAACATCCCCTTCGGGGACAGGACCATCGTGGTGGAGGCGGCCCAGCACATCGGGGACGATGTGGTCCGCTGCGTGGCGCTTTCTTCCACCGACGGATTGCAGAGAGGGATGGAGGCCGTGGATACCGGCGGTCCCATCAGCGTGCCTGTGGGAGAAGCCGTGTTGGGCAGGCTGTTCAATGTCATCGGCGAGACCATAGATGAAAAGGGGCCGGCGGCTACGGAGCTGCGGGCGCCCATCCACAGGCCGGCGCCGGCCTTTGAGGACCAGGACACCTCTTCCCAGATCTTTGAGACGGGGATCAAGGTAATAGACCTGATCGCCCCTTACACCCGGGGCGGAAAGGTAGGCCTCTTCGGCGGCGCGGGGGTGGGCAAGACGGTGCTCATCCAGGAGCTCATCGCCAACATCGCCAAGGAGCACGGCGGCATCTCCGTATTTGCCGGCGTGGGAGAGCGGACCAGGGAAGGAAACGACCTCTATTATGAAATGATAGAGTCCGGCGTCATAGACAAGACGGCCATGGTGTTCGGCCAGATGAACGAGCCTCCCGGGGCCCGTATGCGGGTGGCCCTTACAGGGCTTACCATGGCGGAATACTTCCGTGACGAGGCGGGGCAGGATGTGCTGCTGTTCATAGACAACATCTTCCGCTTCACCCAGGCAGGCTCCGAGGTCTCCGCCCTGCTGGGCCGGGTGCCCAGCGCCGTAGGCTATCAGCCCACCCTGGCCACGGAAATGGGAGCTCTCCAGGAGCGTATCACCTCCACCAGAAAAGGCTCCATCACCTCGGTACAGGCCATCTACGTGCCTGCCGACGACCTGACGGACCCGGCTCCCGCCACCACCTTCGCTCACCTGGACGCCACCACGGTGCTTTCCCGTTCCATCACGGAGCTGGGCATCTACCCTGCGGTGGACCCGCTGGAATCCACGTCCCGTATCATGGACCCCCTCATCCTGGGCGAAGAGCACTACAACACGGCCCGCGGCGTGCAGGAGGTGCTGCAGCGGTATAAGGAATTGCAGGACATCATAGCCATCCTGGGCATGGACGAATTGGGAGACAACGATAAGCTGGTGGTGAACCGGGCCAGAAAAATACAGCGGTTCCTGTCCCAGCCCTTCTCCGTGGCGGAGCAGTTTACCGGCACGCCGGGAAAATACGTCCCCCTGGAGGAGACCATCCGCAGCTTCAAGGAAATTTTGGAAGGGCAGCACGACGATATCCCGGAATCCATGTTCCTCTTTGCCGGCGGCATAGACGAAGTGGTAGAAAAATATCAGAAGAGCAAAGAGCAATAGGGCGGCTGCTTCCCTGAATGGAGAATGACCCATGGCGAAAAGCGTTCATTTAGAGGTGATCACACCTTCAAAATTATTTTACAAGGGCGATGTGGAGCTGGTGATCGTCCGTACCGTCAGCGGCGACGAAGGCTTTATGGCCCGGCATTCCTGGGCCTGCAAGCTGCTGATTCCCGGCGAGCTGTGGATACAGGAGGCCGGTGAGAAGGATTTCAAGGTGGCGGCGGTGGCCGGCGGCTATGTGGACGTAACGGACAACATCGTCATTTTCACCGACGCCGCCGAGTGGGCTTCGGACATAGACCCGGAACGGGCCCGGGCGGAAAAGGAGAAGGCAGAGACCTGGCTGAAGGAAGGCCACGAGGACGACCATGAGATCATGCTGGCCAAGATCGCCATTGCCAAGAACCTGAACCGCATGAACATCGCTTCCGGCGGCGGCCGGCGCCGGCGGGCGTAAACGCACAGGGGGCTCCGCAAAATGCCCTTGTCCCAAAAACAAACAGACGCCCTGTCCAAAGCAGACAGGGCGTTTTTGCGGGCACATCGTCCGGCGGCGCTTATCCCTTGTTGGACTCCACGAAGCGCTTGATCTTCTGGCCGGTGGTCTTTTCAAAGGGCTCCTTCCGGACTTTGATTTTCTTTATGCGCTTGAAGAAGGGCAGCTCCAGATTGATGCCGTCTATGTCCTTCCATAAGAGAGCCTCCACGTCTTCAACGGCGGGGTCCTTCCCCAGAAGCTCCTCCACCTCTTCGTCGTTGACGCGGATGGAGGCGAAAATCAGGGTCTCTCCCGTCTCCTCGCTCTCCTTGCCCCAGACCATGGATTCCTCCACATAGGGGATGCGGCTCAGATAGTATTCCACTTCCTCCGGGAAAACGTTCTTGCCGTTTTTGGTGATGATGACGTTCTTCTTTCTTCCCGTGATGTGGACAAAGCCTTCATCGTCCAGGAAGCCCAGGTCTCCTGTGTGGAACCAGCCGTCTATGATGACCTCCGCCGTGGCCTCCGGGTCGTTGTAATAGCCCAGCATCACATTGTCCCCCTTGGCGCAGATTTCGCCGATGCCCGTTTCCGGGTCCGGGTCCTCTATCCTTACCTGCATTCCCGGGGGAATGTAGCCCGCCGCATCGTCCTTCATGCCCTTGTCCGGGTTCAGGGCTATCATGGGAGCGCATTCCGTAAGGCCGTAGCCCTGAAGGGCTATGATGCCGAAGTCCTTTATGCCTTTCAAAATGGCGGGGTCTATGGCGGCGCCGCCGCAGATGACCACCCGCATACGGCCCCCGAACACATCGGTGATTTTCTTCGGCACCAGATTTATGCCCAGCTTCCGGGTGAAGCGGTTGATCTTCAGCAGCTTCCGGAGCTTGGCCTCCTGGCCGCTCTTGCGGACGCTGGCCCAGATCTTCTTGTACATGTTCTCAAAGATGAGAGGGACCCCCAGGAAGATGGTGGGCCGGGCCTCTGCCAGGTTCTTGGTGATGTATTTCAGCCCCTCGCAGTAGGCGATGGCAGAGCCTCTGTAGAAGGGGACCAGGAAGCCGCAGGTGCATTCATAGGTATGGTGGATGGGCAGGACGGAGAAGAAGATGTCCGTGCTCCGGGTGTTCATAAGGGGCGGGGTGGTCATCATGTCCGTCACCAGGTTCAGGTGGGAGAGCATGACGCCCTTGGCCACGCCGGTGGTGCCGGAGGTGAAGATGAGCACCGCCATGGCGTCCCTGTCCAGCAATGCGTCCACAAAAGAGGTATCCCCTTCCTCCAGGAGCTTCCGGCCCTTTTCCATCAATTCATGGAAAGAAAGGACGCCTTCCCCTTTTGGCTGGTCCATGGAAATGAGGATGGAGAGGGGCGTTTCCCCTCTGGCTTTGATATCGGAAAAGAGGGCCTCATATTTCCCGGAGCATATGACGCAGGCCACCTCCGCCTCTGTCAGAAGGGCTTCCAGCTCCGCCGGAGGAAGCTCCTTGTCCAGAGGGACCGCCACGCCGGTGCCGCAGACGGTGGCCAGATAAGACAGAGCCCATTCATAGCGGTTTTCCCCGATGATACCGATGCGCTTTCCCTGGAGGCCCAGGGAAACCAGGGCGGTGCCCAGGGCGTCCACCATCTCTTTGGCCTCCCCGTAGGTGATGGGCCGGTAGGGGGAGCTGTGGGAATCCTTCACATAGAACAGCACGTTGTCCTTGTAGATGACGGCGCTGGTGAGCATGGTGTGCTTCAGATCGAAGATGGGGCGCACGTCCTTGTAGCGGACGAGAGGGTCCTTGCTGGTCCTGATTTTCTCGATGAGGGCTTCTGCGTATGCCATTTCCTGAGGCTTCATTTTTTCATAGGTTTGATAGTCCATTGAGATTATTCCTTTCCTTCTATTCGTTCCGCATTGGCCAAATGCCGTTTTATCTTATGAGTGGTGGTCTTTTCAAAGTCTGTGTACCGTATGTAGAAGCGCCTTACCCGCTTATACGGGGGCATCTGGTCGTTGGCTGCATCTATGAGCCCTTTCAGGAGAGAATGGAGGGCCTTTTCCGAAAGCTGTCCCTTTTCCTGCTCAATGGCGGAAAAGTTGGGGAAGATCTCCGCACAGACGATGGTGTCTCCCGTCTTTTCTTCCTCCAGGCCGTAGACCATCACCTCGCTGATGTAATCGTGCTTGCTCAGGTAGAATTCCACTTCCTCCGGGAAGATGTTCTTGCCGTTCTTGGTGACGATGACGTTCTTCTTCCGGCCTGTCACATAGAGGAAGCCGTCCTTGTCCAGATAGCCGTAGTCTCCGGTATAGAGCCAGCCCTCCCGGAGGACCCGGGCGGTCTCTTCGGGGTCGTTGTAATACCCCAGCATCACCGAGGGCCCCCGGCAGATGATCTCTCCGATGCCGTTTTCGTCGGGCTCGTCTATGCGGACCTCCGTGCCGGGGAGGGGCAGGCCCGCAGACCCGGCTTTGCTGTAATTGTCCATGTTGACGGCGATGATGGGGGAGCATTCCGTCATGCCGTAGCCCTGGATCATGTTGAAGCCCATGGCGTTGAAATCCTCCACCACGGAAGGGTCTATGGCGGCGGCTCCGGCAATGAGGAGCTTCAGGTCCCCGCCCAGAGCCTGATGGATCTGCTTGAACAGTTTCTTCTGCGGCTTCAGCCGGCCCTTGTTCAGGCCCAGGTTCTTGGCCAGGTTCACCGCCCGGCGCATCTTTTCGGCCTTTCCGGATTTCTCCGCCTGCTTCCACAGCTTCTTGTGCATGGATTCAAAGATGAGAGGGACCGCCACCACCACGTTGACATTGGCTTCGGTGATGTTTTTGACGATGTATTTCAGGCCCTCGCAGATGGCCACGGTGCAGCCCTGGTACAGGGCGGTCATCACATGGCAGGTAAGCTCGTAGCAGTGGTGCATGGGCAGGATGGACAGGCCCGTGAAGCCGTAGACGGACACCACCTTGGACATGGCTTCCACGTTGGAAGCGATGTTCCGGTGAGAGAGCATGACGCCCTTGGCAAGGCCGGTGGTGCCGGAGGTGAAGAGCAGGGTGCATATGGCGTCCGGGTCTATGACAGCATCGGAAAAGCGCATGTCTCCCTGGCGCATGAGTTGCCGCCCGTAGCGAAGCAGCCGGGGCAGGGAAAGCTTATCCTCCTCCGGCGCTATGGCGTCCATGCTGATGCGGTGCTCCACCGTATCCACTCCGTCCAAAGCTTCCAATACGGCGCTTTCCACCTTGCCGGAATAGACCACGGCGCTGACGCCGGCCCGGACAAGCAGATGGTGGATCTCTCCGGCAGGCAGTTCTCTGTCCAGAGGACAGATAATGCCTACGCCGTTGGTGACGGCCAGATAGGTCAGCACCCATTCCAGGCGGTTTTCTCCGATGACGGCGATTTTTTTGCCTGCCAGACCCAGGTCCAGCAGGGCCGTTCCCAGGGCGTCTACATACTCCCTGAGTTTGCGGAAGGAAACGGGAAGGTAATCGCCGCCGGGACGGTCCTTTACCAGAAAGGCCGTCTGGTTTGCATAAAGGGCGGCGCTGCCGTCCAGCATGGTTTTCAGGTTGTTGATGGGGCGGGTGGGGTAAAGCCCCGGTTTGTATATGCTTTTCTCCATAAAAAGGGTCCTTTCAAAATCTGGCAGGACAAAGAAGGTCTGTTTCGCAGCGGCCCCATTTGCCAGGCAAATGGCGGGACCGGTCAGGCCC
>JAUNBO010000052.1 GCA_030527065.1 Bacillota bacterium
TTTTCCTTGACAAGCCGGCGCCGTTCATGGTATACAAAATTGAAAGGACGGTGAGGCGTTGTGCGAATCCAGGAATCCGCTGAAAACTATCTGGAGACCATATTGGTCCTGAAAAAAAGGCAGGGACAGGTCCGCTCCATCGACATCGCCGCAGAGCTGTCCTTTTCCAAGCCCAGCGTCAGCATCGCCATGAAAAACCTCCGCACCAACGGGTATATAGAGGTGGATGCGGAGGGCCACATCACCCTTCTGGATAAGGGGCTGGAAATCGCAGAAAGAGTCTATGAAAGACATACCTTTCTTACCGGCTGGCTCACCGCACTGGGCGTGAGCCCGGAGACCGCCGCCGAAGACGCCTGCCGCATAGAGCACGTAATCAGTGAGGAAACCTTCCACGCATTGAAAAAACATGTGTCCGGAGACGAAAGCCGCTGATGGTGTCCATTGCCGGCATCCATCGGAAGCTTGTGCCGCCGGCACACTTTCTGTTAAAAAACCAAAGGATAAATACAGCGCCGGGGTCTGTTTTTCAGCAGTCCACCGGCGTTTTCAGACTTTCTTCCAGCAGTTCCGGATGCGCCAGCAGATGCTTCAACAGCCGTATGGTCCTGGAATAATAGTAACCGTCGGCAATGCGCTCGTCTATGGTGAGGCCCAGCTCCACAGTCTCTTTCATGGAGACATTCCCCTCTTCGTCAAAAAAAGGCGAAAGCTTTTTCTCCCCGATGATGCAAAAGACGGAATTGGTCCCCCAGTTGGTGAGGTGGTGATAGCCGCTTTTCACCTTGATGGAGCCCAGATTGGAGAGTATGACAGAAGAATAGTACGGGTCGGAGCCAATGAGGAAATTCGGAGCCCAGCCCCGGACGTCCAGGAAGCGGATGATGCGCACCAGGAATTTGGTCAGCAGACGGGGCAGCTTGTTGAGGATGTCCATGCTCTGGGTGGAGCGGTCCACCGTTTCTCCCCGGCAATCCTGTATCTGCTTCCGTATCTTCTCCTTGATGCTGGCCGCCGTATCCTCTTCGTCGGCGTAAATGAAAGCCAGAGCCTCCGCCGCCTCGTCGGAAAACTGTTTTTTCACCACAAAAGAAGCGCTGACCACGTTCCTCTGGTAGACGTTCTTATTGGCGATAAAGCGGTTCATTTTAGGCCGCAGGGTGATGGTCCGCAGCAGAGCGGTCACCATCACATGAAAAAGGGTGTATGGAAAATCCGGCTCCGTGCGGTTTTTTTCCTCCAGCCAGCCGTTGATGGCCGTCAAATCTATCCGTTCCGATATGTATGCCTCGTTGTCGCAGCGGTTGGGATAGATCATGGGAACGATCAGATGCATGGAATCCAGTTCCCGCAAAAGCGTCCCGTCCTTTCTGTCCCCTAACCGTCTTCTTTTCCCGTTCATTTCTTTTTTGCCTCCGTGTCCTTTGCTCCCCGGCCGGGCCCCGGGCCCTCCGTTTTTTTCTTCAGATATCCCTATCCATTTTCATACATTTTTCCGCAAAAATCAATCCCTACTTTTTAAGAGCGGGGCGGAAGTTGACATCGGCGGACGGAAAAAGTATGATAGAAGCCGAAGGCAGGATACCGAAAAGAAGAAGGAGCCCTTGAGGGAAGGTGGTGAAGTATCCGTGATGAAGCTGCCGCCACAGGTGAAAAAAGCCATGGGAACCCTGGAAGCCGCCGGCTTTGAAGCGTGGCTGGCGGGAGGCTGCGTCCGGGACATGCTGCTGGGCGTTTCTCCTCAGGATTTCGACCTGACCACCGACGCCCTGCCCCGGGAAACGGCGGAGCTGTTTTCTGCCTGCCCTGTGATAGAAACGGGGCTGAAGCACGGGACCCTCACCGTAGTGGTGGACGGAATGCCTCTGGAAATCACCACCTACAGGGTGGACGGCGCATATACAGACGGCCGCCACCCGGATCAGGTGTACTTTTCCAAAAGCCTGGAGGCGGATCTGTCCCGGCGGGATTTCACCATCAACGCCATGGCATACAATGAAGGCCGGGGGCTGAAGGACCCCTTCGGGGGACGGGAAGACCTGGAGGCCCGGCTCCTTCGCTGCGTGGGAGACCCTGTCCTGCGTTTTCAGGAGGACGCTCTGCGCATACTGAGAGCCCTGCGCTTTTCCTCGGTCCTGGGCTTTTCCATAGAATCCCAGACTGGCGAAGCCCTCCGGCAGGAAAAGGCCCTTCTGGCCCGGGTCTCCGCTCCCCGCATCGCCTCGGAGCTTCTGAAGCTGCTCTGCGGGAAAAATGTCCGGCAGATCCTCCTGGACTATACGGAAGTCCTGGCGGTCCCGCTGCCGGAGCTCCTTCCCCTGAAAGGCCTGGAACCCCGGAACCCCCGGCATATTTATGACGTTCTTGGCCATACCGCCGCAGCGGTGGAAGCCATAGAGCCCCTGCCCCGGCTGCGCCTGGCCGCCCTTTTCCACGACCTGGGGAAAGCCGCCACCTTCTCCGTGGACGACCTGGGAGTAGGGCACTTTTACGGCCACCCCCAGGAAAGCGTGCGCCTGACGGCGGACATCCTGGAACGGTTGGGGCTGGACCACAGGACCCGGGACCGGGTCCTGGCCCTGATCAGGTTTCACGACGTATCTCTGGAAGCGGAACCCGCTCCGGTGAAGAGGCTGCTGAGAAAGCTGGGGCCGGAGGGCCTCCGGGACCTGATCCTGCTGAAGCGGGCGGACAACCTGGCCCAGCACCCCCGGTTCCGGCAGCGGCAGCTCCACTATGACCGGCTGGAAGAGCTGTTGGAGACTCTTCTGGCCCAGGATGCCTGCTTTTCCCGAAAGGACCTGGCGGTGAAGGGCGACGATCTGCTGGCTATGGGAATGGAGCCCGGAAAGGCTCTGGGCCGGATGCTGGACCGGCTCCTGGAGCTGGTGATAGAGGAAAAGCTCCCCAATGAAAAGGACACTCTGCTGAATTGGGCGGAAACTCATTGCAGCAACGACGACTGACCACGCCCGGCCCTGAATAAAACCATATGGACTTTTCCGGGCCGGCCCTCTGCTATTGATAAGGACAAGAAAAATGGAACGCTGGAAGATCAATCTATATACGCTTTGGGTCACACAGGTGTTTTCCCTGATGGGCTTCGGCCTGTGCATCCCCTTCACTCCCTTTTATCTGCAGGCCCTGGGCATGTCGGACCCGGACCAGCTGAGCTTTTTTGTGGGCCTCACCTATACGCTGCCGGCGGCCACCATGGCGGTGGCGGCGCCCATATGGGGCCTCCTCTCCGACCGTTACGGCCGGAAGCCCATGATCCTGCGGGCCATGGGCTGCGCCACCGTGCTTCTCTCCCTGATGGGACTGGCCAACGCCGTCTGGCAGTTTGCCGTTCTCAGGGCCATGCAGGGCATATTCACCGGCACGGTCACCGCCAGCATGAGCTTTGTCTCCGCCTACACTCCCACGGAAAAGCAGTCCTACGCTTTGGGGCTCATGACTTCCTCCAACTTTCTGGGCTACTCCATAGGCCCCTTCATCGGCGGGTTTGCGGCGGAATACCTGGGATACCGGGCCTGTTTCTACATAGGGGCCGCCATCATGGCCGCAGGCTGCCTCCTGGTGCTGTTTCTTGTAAAGGAAGATAAATCTGTCTTCACTCACCGTCTGCCGGAGCCAAAGGAAAAGAAAAAAGGGGGAATGAAGATTTTCACTCCCTTCATCGTGGCTGTGCTGGTGGCCCTGCTGTTCCAGAGGATCGCCCGGACCATTTTCGCCCCTTATCTGGCTCTTTTCGTGCAGGAAAGTCTGGGGACCATTTCCGGTGCGGCTTCCGCCACCGGCGTCATAAACGGGGCCGTGGGCCTGGCCACGGCGGCGGCGGCTCTTACCCTGGCCCGCTGGGGGGACAAAAAGGAACGTATGCGCCTGACCATTCTTCTCACCGTCCTTTCTCTGCCGGTGACCGTCCTCTTGCCCTTCTCTCCTTCTCTGTTGTTCTTCGGTCTGGCCTACACTGCCTACTTCCTTCTTGCGGGGGCGGTGGAGCCGGTGCTGACGGCGGCGGCGGCCACGGAGGTCCCGGTGGAAAGCCGGGGAGCTCTTTTCGGCTTTCTGGCCACGGTCAGCAGCGTGGGCGCCATGCTTTCTCCCATGCTGGGGGCCTGGCTTTCTGTCCGTTTCAGCCTCATGGCTCTCCTCATCGTCATCCCTGTCCTCACCGCCGTCCAGCTTCTCTGTCTGTTCCCGGCCCGCAAAAAGACCGGGGAAAAGACGAACAAAGAAGCCGGGGAACCCCGGCAAGATGTATAATCAAGAAATTGTATACCAGCAGAGGGAGTGGCAAAGCACACTATTCTGTCGTCACCGTGTATTCGCAGCTCCAGCTGGCGGCGCTTCTGTAATGGTCGTTGAACATGGCCTCCTGTTCTCCCTGCAAATAGGGAGAGGCCACAAAGCCATAGGTCTTATAAAGCAAGCAATAGTAGGGCAGCTCCCGGATCAGTATCTCCTTCACCGACGCCAGCGCCGCCCTCTTCTCTTCCAGAGATACGGCGGATTGCATCTGGTCCAGATAGAGGTCCAGAGTGGCGTCGGCATAACCCGTGACAGGGTTGCCGGAGGAATGGAGCAGACTCCGCAGATCGTAGGTTTCCCGGAAGCGGTAGCCCCCCAGGAACAGGTCGTAATCTCCTTCCGCCAGAGCAACCTCAAATTCCGCAAAGGGAAGGGCCCGGACCTGCACCCGGAGTCCCGCCTCTTCCAGGCCTGCCCGCACCAGCTCCGCCGCCGCCGTCCTGCCCTCATTGTCGGCGCTGACCAGCAGCAGCAGTTCCATTTCCTCCCCTTCCGGACTCTCTCTGTAACCGTCCCCGTCCGCATCTGCGCAACCGGCCTGGTCCAACAGGGCCGTCGCCTGGGAAATGTCGTATTCGTAAGGGTCTCCGCCGGCTTCCGTTCCCAGATAACCCGGATAGTAAATGCTGTCGCAGAGGATGCCGCTGTTATAGTAACAGGTACTGAGGATGCGCTCCGCATCTGCGGCCAGAGCCGCCGCCTGCCGCACCCGGCTGTCCGACAGGGGGACCCTGGCCGTATTGAACCCCAGCACTTCCGCCTCGTTGGAGGGGAAGGATTCCTCCGCCGCATCCCTGCTGCTGAGAAGGGCCTCCCGGTCCGGCTCCTTCATGATGGTCAGACTGTATTCGTAGATATCGAAAAGATTCACCGCCGTGCTCTTGTCCGGCAGTATCTTGAAGGTCAGCACATTGCCGGGGACCTGCTCCCAGTGGTTCTCGTGGCCTGTCAGCGTAAGATGGCTGCTCATATCCAGCTCCAGGACCTTATACGGCCCGGTCCCTATGGGGACAAAGCCGCTGTCCGAGCTGCCCAGAGCCGACAGGTTCCGGAACTGGTGCTGAGGTAAAATGGGGAAGGTCAGATTTTCCAGAGCTGCATTCTGCGGGTCAGAAAAAGCGATCAGCACCGTAGAGGCGTCCACAGCCCTGGCGGAACGGATGCCGGCCACGGAAGAGCCGTAGGGAGAAAGCCCCGCTCCCCCATAACGCTGATGGGCCTCTATGCTGAATACTACATCTTCTGCGGTAAAGGCCTCGCCGTCGTGCCAGAGGACCCCCTGACGCAGGGTGATGGTGAGGCTGTCCCCGTCCTCTCCGTATTCCCAGCTTTCCGCCAGTTCTCCCACCGGCGCAAGGGTCTTGTCCAGAGAGAACAAGCCCTCGTAAATCAGCTTCCCTATGTGATAGGTATCTTCCTCATTGGAAACCGCCGGGTTCAGTGTGGTCACCTTCTCCATAGGGATGATCACTTCCTGCGAGAGGACCCCCCTGGTCTCCTCCTCCGGCTCCTGCCCCAAAAGCTCCACCGCCCCCTGACAGGCAGTCAGCGGCAGAATGCATAAAGAAATCGCACAAAGAATGGCCGCAGCCTTTTTTCTCATTTCCCCTACCCCGTTTTTCATTTAAAGTCTTCTCAGCAGACGTTCTATCTGCCGGTAAAGCTCCTCCCGGGAGCCGGAGTTGTCCAATATCTCATCGGCCCGGGCCAGCCGCTCTTCGTCGTCCATCTGGTTCTCTATCCGCCGTTTCACCTGCTCCATGGTGGTCTGATCCCGCTTCATCACCCGCTCTACCCTCACATCCTCCCGGGCGTCCACCACCCAGACCTCGTTCATGTAGCGATCCAGCCCCGATTCATAGAGCAGCGGCACGTCCACAAAGATGACCTTTTTCCGTGACAGAGACCCGCCCAGGCCTCCCAGACCCGAATTGGCGGCGCTGTCCAGGAGCTCCTGATATTCTTTGATCCGGGCCAGAATGATTTCCAATATCTTATCGTGGGTGATCCTGTTCAGCACCGCTTTCTTTTCCGGCGAGGAAAAGGCCAGCCGGGCCAGGGTTTTCCGGTCCAGGCTGCCGTCGGGCAGAAGGATGTCCCTGCCGAAGGCCTCCGTAAGCTTTTCCAGGGTCACAGACCCCGGCTCCACGATCTCCCGGGAGATCTTATCTGCGTCCAGCACCTTGTAGCCCCGGGAAATCAGATACTCTGTCACCGTGCTCTTTCCGCTGCCGATGCCGCCGGTGAGGCCGATGATACGCATTTCCATCCTCTCCCTTCCGCAAAACGCACCCTACTTCAGCTCGTACCAGTTTTCCCCCTGGTTGAGGTCCACCGCCAACCTTACCTGAAGGGCCGCCGCCTCTTCCATGCTCTCTGTGAGCAGTGCCTTCACCTGTTCCAGCTCGTCCCTGTACGTCTCTATGATCAGCTCATCGTGTATCTGTAAAATCAGCCGGGAGCGGAGCCCCTCCTGCGCAAGGCGCCGGAACACCGCCGTCATGGCCAGCTTTATGACGTCGGCGGCGCTGCCCTGGATGGGGGAATTCATGGCCAGACGTTCCGCCGCCTGCCTCTGCATGTAATTGCTCCCGTTGATTTCCGGGATGCGGCGGCGGCGGCCGAAGATGGTGGTCACATAGCCCCGCTCCCTGCACAGGGCCACCTGCTCCTCCATAAAGCCCTTCACCCGGGGATACCGGCGGAAGTATTCTTCAATGTATTGCTCCGCATCCCGCCGGCTGATCTGGAGCTCCTCAGACAGACCGAAGCCGCTCATGCCGTAGATGACGCCGAAATTCACCGCCTTGGCGTTGCTGCGCTGCAAAGAGCTCACCGCCTCCGGCTCCACCCCGAAGACCCGGGCCGCCGTGGCCCTGTGGATATCCTGTCCCTGATTGAAGGCCTCTATGAGGGACTCGTCCCCGGACATGTGGGCCAGCACCCGAAGCTCTATCTGGGAGTAGTCCGCTCCCACCAGGATCAGGTCCTTCCCTTCCGGCACAAAGGCCTTCCGCAGGCTGCGGCCCGGCTCCTGACGGATGGGGATGTTCTGCAGATTGGGCTCCGTGCAGCTGATGCGCCCGGTGGCGGTCACCGTCTGCTGGAAGTGGGCCCGGATCTTTTCATCTTCACCGATGAGCGGGATGAGGCCGTCGATGTAGGTGCCCTTCAATTTTGCCAGGGTCCGGTATTCCAGTATCAGGGCCACGATCTCATAATCGTCCTTCAGCTTGTCCAGGACCTCGGCGTTGGTGGAATAGCCGGCGGTTTTTGTCTTTTTCCCCGCCGGGAGCTTCATTTTTTCAAAGAGGATCTCCCCCAGTTGTTTGGGAGAATTCAGGTTGAACTCCTCTCCCGCCAGAGCAAAGACCCGCCGCGACAGCTCCTCCAGCCGGGCGCCTATGGCCTCCCCCGCCCTTTCCAGCTCTCCCCGGTCCACGGAGAAGCCCCGGGCTTCCATGGACGCCAGCACCGCCGCCAATGGAAGCTCCACCTGCCGGAGCAGAGCATCCAGCTCTTCCTCCTTCACTTCCGCCTCCAGGACCCCCTGAAGCTCCAGGACCGCCAGACACCAGGCCAGCCCCAGAGCGGCCCGGTCCGGCTCCTGTTCCTGGAAAAATCCCAGCTGTCCCTCCTTGTCCGTCTCCGCCTCCTGTCCCGTCAGCTCCCTGTGAAAGCGCTCCCGCACCATGTCCTCCAGGCGATAGCTGCTCCGGGTCGGCTCCAGAACGTATTGGGCCAGGGCCGTATCGAATGCCGTTTCCGGCACCCAGGAGGAAAGGCCCTGACAATAAAGGGCGTAATAATCCTCCTGCAAATGGTGACCGATAAAGCCGGCTTTGCAGGAAGCCAAAAGCTCCGCCAAAGCCGGGAGGAATCCGGGCCCCTCCGGCTTCAGGAAGAAATAGCGGCCGCCGATGAGCAGAGAAACGCCGGAGATCTGAGGCGCTTTCCTGTGATCGCCGTTTCCGAAGACCTTCAGGACCGCCGTCTCCGCCCGGTCCAAGGCCTCTTCCAAAGCTCTCAGCTCTTCGGTCCGGGAGATGGTGAGCTGCTCCGTTACCTCCGGGACAAGAGGCCCTGTCCCGCTCCCCGCTCCCGGCAAGGGACCGCCGCTTCCGGGGCCGGAGACCTTCAGCTTTTTCAGGAAGCTGTTGAATTCCAGACGTTTATAAAGCTCTATGAGCTGATGGTTGTCCGGCTCTTGCCGCCGGCAGGCCTCCAGATCGATTTCCAGGGGCACGTTGGTCTCTATCTCCGCCAGCCGCCGGCTCATCAGGGCCACCTGGGCGTTTTCTTTCACCTTTGCCCGGAGCTTTTCATTGGAGATGGCCTCTGCGTTCCGCACCAGCCCCTCCACGCTCCCGAATTCCAAAATGAGCTTTTGGGCAGTCTTTTCCCCCACCCCCGGAATGCCGGGGATGTTGTCGGAGGCGTCTCCCATCAGCCCTTTGAAATCTATGAACTGCTCCGGCGTGAAGCCGTACTTCTCCATCATGGCGTTTCTGTCGTAGAGCTCAAATTCCGAGATCCCTTTTTTGGTCAGCACCACGCTGACCTTGTCCGTGGCCAGCTGGAGCTCGTCCCGGTCTCCGGTGATGATGAGGGTGCGCAGGCCCGCCTCCTCCGCCCGCCTTGCCACAGTGCCTATGATATCGTCGGCTTCAAAGCCGTCGATTTCCAGGACAGGGATGTGCATGGCTTCCAGTATCTCTTTCAGCAGGAGCAGCTGCATGGCCAGCTCCGGCGGCATTTTTTTCCGCCCCGCCTTGTACTCCGCATATTCCAGATGCCGGAAGGTGGGAGCCTTTCTGTCGAAGGCCACCGCCAGGCGCTCCGGCTCGTAGTCCGTCAGGATCTTTTGCAGCATGTTCAGAAAGCCGTATATCCCCTGGGTATACACCCCCTCCCGGGTGACCATGGGGCGCTGTATGGCGTAATACGCCCTGTTGATCAGGCTGTTGCCGTCTATCACAACGATGGTTTCTTCCATTTTCTCTTCCTTTTCCGTCTTTTATCCCCACCTGGCAAAAGCCAGTGCGTTCTTGAAGTTGATGGTCCCTTCATAGAGGGCCCGGGAGATGATACAGCCATCTATCCCCGCCTCTGTCAGCCGCCGCAGTTCCAGGAGGGTGGAAATGCCGCCGGAAGCCACCACCCGCAGCCCCGTGGCCTCCTTCAGCGCCACTATGGCCGGCACGTTGACCTCCGGTTCTCCGTTTTCATCGGCGGCCAGGTCCTTGTACAGCACCGTCCTCAGGCCGCTGTCCTTATAGAAAAGCAGCAGCTCCGAAGCCTTTCTGTCCGTAGGCGCCGGCCAGGCGCCGGCCAGGACCAGGCCGTTTTCCGCCCGGACGGAAGCCGCCGCCTTGCCGCCGTATTCCTCGAAGATCCGGGTGCAGAGCCGCCGGTCCGCCAGGACCTGCTCTTCCAGGACCACCCGGTCCACCCCGACGGAAAGCAGCTCCTGCACATGCTCCCGCAGCCGTATCCCGCCCTTCACTTGTAAGGGGATCTGCAGTCCCTCGGCGATTTTCCGGAAAAGGGCCAGGTTCAGCGGCTTGCCTGCCCTGGCGGCGTCTCCGTCGTAAATATGCAGGGCCTCCGCCCCGTTGTTCTGCCAGTATT
Organism: Bacillota bacterium; assembly: GCA_030527065.1. GTDB lineage: Bacteria > Bacillota > Clostridia > Peptostreptococcales > Anaerovoracaceae > JAEELK01. The sequence continues at coordinate 9,946 of JAUNBO010000052.1, forward strand.
GGGCCAGGGCGGCGGGATCCCGGGAAAAGCCGGGACGCTTCATCAGATCCACCGGCACCGGCCGGGAGCTCTTTCCGTCTTTCAATTCAATGGCTGGCATGATGATCATGGTATTTTCCTTCTTTCAGGCTCCTCCTTCAACGCCGGCAAGGATGTGCAAAAGAAGCTTTGCAACACGGCTCTGGGCGAAAAAGACCGCCCCGAAGTTCATTGGAGCAATATTATTATGTTGCTTTTTACGGGGCGCCGGGGGGACGGTTTGCCGGACTGTCCTCCTGGCGCCCTTTGAATAGTATTATTATTATACACCACTTTGGAGCCTGCCGGAACTATTTCTTTCTCCGCCGGCAGGATTATGGTATACTGGCATGGAGACGCCTGCCCGACAGGCTTCAGGAGGTTTCTATGCACGACTACCACATCCACAGCCACATTTCCGACGACGGCCATTTTCCCATGGCGGATATGGCGGAAGCGGCTCTGAAAAAAGGCCTGGCAGAGATCGCCGTCACAGACCATTACGACCCTCTCTACCCGGACCCGGACTTCCCCTTTAACCCCAATATGGAGCATTACCACCGGGAGCTGGAGCAGGTCGTGACCCTGTATGAAGGCCGTCTTCCCATCCTCAGAGGCATTGAAATAGGCATCCAGCACCATGCCCTGGAGCACTGCCGGCAGGAAGCCCTTTCCTACGGCTACGATTACATCATAGGCTCCTTTCACGCCATGGAAAACATGGACCTCTGCCGGCTTCACCTGCTGACGCCCCGGGGCCCGGAGGAGCTGTTCCGCTCCTTTTACCGCTATATGTACAACTGTCTCAGGGAGTACAAAGACTACGACGTAGTGGGCCATTTCAACATCATAGACCGCTATGCCCCCGTCATTCCGGACTATGCCTGCTGCCGGGACCTCATAGAGGACGTCCTGCGGCTCATCATAGAAGACGGCAAGGGCCTGGAGATCAACACCTCCAGCTTCCTCTACAACATGGGGGACCGGACCACCCCCACCATGGAGATCCTGAAGCTGTACAGGAGCCTGGGCGGGGATATCCTCACCACCGGCTCTGACGCCCACTATCCCAAGGATGTGGGGAATAAACTGGAGTTTGCGGAAGAGATGGCCAGAAGCGCCGGCTTCCGCTATCTCACCGGCTTCCGGGAGCGGAAGCCCTTCTTCCGCAGATTTTA
>JAUNBO010000212.1 GCA_030527065.1 Bacillota bacterium
GCTGGTCCTGCGGAGGCCCGGCAAACCGCCCCCCTGGCGCCCCGTGAAAAGTAACAGGCCGCCCCAGACGCACCCACCAGTAAGGCGGAGGCAGCTTTCCTGCCGCCTCCGCCTATTTTTTCGGTAAAATACCACCCGGGCCCCGGGATTTCAGCCCCGGCTGCCGGCTTTTTTAGAACTCGTAGCCGCCGTATACCACCTGGCCGTTGAAGACGGTGGCCAGCACCTGGGTGCTGTCTATACGGATGGGATCGATCTCAAAGATGTCCTGATCCACCACTATGAGATCGGCAAACTTCCCTACCTCCAGGCTTCCTATGGAATCCTCCCGGAAGAGCTGGAATGCGCCGTTGATGGTGTAGGCCTGCAGGGCCGTCAGAACGTCCACCCTCTCATCAGGATTGAGGAGCCAGGTGGGATCGTCCATATCGGTGATGTCCTCCACCCCGTAATAGTCGGGATTGTTCAGATTCCTGGTCACTGCGGCTTCTATGGCCCAGAAGGGATTGTTGACAGGAGAAACGGGATGGTCTCCGGAGAAGGTCAGGAGCACGCCCTGATCCTGCAGGGACTTGGCCGGATACTCCGTCCAGGCCCGCTCTTCTCCCAGAGCGATCAGGTCTACATACTCCCACCATTCCGGCTCCTTGAAGTGCCAGAAGGGCTGGAGGCTGCCGATGATATCCAGCTCGCCCATGCGGACCTTATCCTCGTCCCGGACCACCTGAAGGTGGGTCAGCACGTTTCTGTAATCCCCTTCGCCCAGCTCTCCCACGGCATATTCAAAGCCGTCCAGCATGGACTTGGTGGAAGCGTCGCCGATGGAATGGATGTGGATCTGGTAGCCGTTTTCCATGCAGGCCGCAAAGAACTGGTTCAGCATATCCTGCTCCCAGTAAGGCTCGGACACATAGCCCTCGGGCATTCCGGAGGTTTCCGCATAGGGCTCCAGAAGCCAGCCGGTCATTCCTTCTATGACGCCGTCGGCGAAGAACTTGGCTGTGGTGATGTTGATGAGGTCGCTGTTATAGGTGTCCCGCAGCTGGTTCAGGGCCTCTATCTGGGGCTCCAGCTCGCCGGGGTTCATCCGCAGGCCCGCGTTGACCCGCATGGTCAGCTCCCCGTTGCTCTCCAGCTCCGCAAAGGACTCCACATAGGTATCGGAAATGGACATGATGCTGGTGTAGCCCCAGGCATGCATGTACTCCTGGAAATAATCGATGGATTCGGTGATTTGCCAGTCTTCATAGGTCTGCGTCATGGTGACCAGGCTGCCGGCGTCGGTAAGAGAGCCCCAGAGCTCGCCGGTGATGGGGTCCACATGGACCGTGCCGCCGGTGGGAGGCTCTGTTTCCGGGGTGATGCCATTCATCTCCAGGGCAATGCTGTTGAGCCAGAGGTTGTGGCCGTCGTTGGATTTCAGGATGATGGGCTTGTCGTCGCAGATCTCGTCCAGCCACTCTGCCTTGGGGCCTTTGGGGTCTCCCGCCATACCTACCGTGTAGCCGGCGCCCCAGTAGACCTCCAGATCCGGATTTGCTTCTATGAAGGCCCGGATGTCTTCCAGAGTCTGCTCTTTGGTTATGGACTCATAGAGATAAATGTCGTAGAGCTCTGTCAGGGCGGTTCCGGACCGATGCACGTGGGTGTCTATGAGACCCGGCATCATGATCTTCCCGTTCAGATCCACCACTTCCGTGGCTTCGCCGATGTAGGCCTGGGCGTCTTCATCGCTGCCCACAAAAGCAATGACTCCGTCTTTCACCGCCACCGCCTGGGCCACCGTATTTTCTGCATCCACGGTGTAGACCTTGCCGTTGGTGTAAACGGTGTCGGCGGCTTCTGCCGTATCCACGGCTTCCTCGTCTCCGCCGGTACCGCCGCAGCCGGTGAAGGCTGACAGTACCAGAGCGAG
>JAUNBO010000213.1 GCA_030527065.1 Bacillota bacterium
TCACATGGCAGCAATGAAACACACAAGAAGGACCGCATTCGTTCTGGCCCTTTGCATGGCCCTGGCCCTCACCGGCCCCGCCCCGGCCCTGGCCCTCACAGAAGCAGGCTTCGGGTATGAGAACCCGCAGGACATCATCATCTGCCGTCCCGACGACGGCTACACCACCACCAACAAGAGCATCAGCATCCTGGGGGCCTGCGACTATCACTTTCCTTTATATATGAACGGGAAAGAAATCGATTACACCGAGCACGGCTTCTTCACAGAATACGTGGACCTGGAGCTGGGCCTCAACACCTTCACCTTCACCAATAACGGCAAGACCAAGGTGATCAACGTGACAAGAAGAGCCTCCGCCGGCAGCAGCTCCGGCGGCTCCGCCCAGGTGAGCTATTGGGGCAGCTGGCACAAGGCCCAGTATCTGACGGCGGACAACCACAACAGCTCCCGCATCAGCTCCCCGGACAGCGACCTGCTCCTGTCCCCCCTGGCCTCCGGCACCGTCTCCCAGATCACCGGGGAGACAGACGAGCTTTACCGCCTGGCGGACGGCAGCTTCGTCTACAAGACCAACATGATCGTCAGCGACGGCGTCCTGCCCCTGAACACCATCTCCGCCGCCTCCATCGTGCCGGAAACAGAATACGGCTGCACCGAGCTCCGCCTCACCATGAGCCAGAACACCCTCTACAACATGGAGGTGGGAGAGAGCGGCGCACTGCTGACCCTCTACAACACCGCCGCCGGCGCGGCCCCCGTCATGGAGGACAACCGCATCCTGCAATATGTGGCGGTCACCGAAGAGGACCCGGCCGCCGGCCGGGTGGTCTATTACCTGAAATTCCATGAGGACGCCCCTCTGAACGGATACTATGTGGAATTTTCCCAGGGGGTCATGAAGGTGGGCTTCCAGCACCTGCCCCGGATAAAGGGGAACAGCCTGGAGGGCGTGCGCATCCACCTGGACCCGGGCCACGGCGGCACCGATTCCGGGGCCGTGGGCCCCGCCGACAGCTTCGGCCCCATAGAGAAGGACATCAACCTGAACATGGCTCTGTATGCCCGGAACTATCTGGAAAGCAAAGGCGCAACGGTGATCATGACCAGAGAGGACGATACCGGCATGGCGCTGAAGGATCGGGCCGCCCGGGTGGCTTATCTTCACCCCCACCTGTCCTTTTCCTTCCATTGCAACTCCGTGGACATCTCCGCAGACTACAACAGAGCCGCCGGCTTCCGCACCTACTATTCCTACCCCGCTTCCGCCGCCGCTGCGGAGCACATGAACGATACCATAGCGGAGCTGGCGGGGATCGGGAAGACCTCTGTCTATCAGAGGAATCTGGCCATGACCCGCATGACGGGCTACCCTGCGGTGCTGACGGAAAGCAAGTTCATGTCCAACCCCCAGGATTATGAATGGCTCATCAGCCGGGAAAACCAGGAGGCCTTCGGCACGGCGGCAGGGAAGGCCATAGAGAGCTGGATCCTGCAGACTGCCGAGCAGGACATTTCCGTGCTCATTGACGGGGAGGAGCTGGACAACGTCCATCCGCCGGTGATCCGGGAGGGCCGGACTCTGGTCCCTCTGCGGGCCATCTTTGAGGCTCTGGGGGCTTCTGTGGACTGGGACGCCGCCACTCAGACCGTCACCGCCTCTGCCGGGGAAGGGGCCCGGGAAACCACGGTGGTCCTCTCTATCGGCGGCAGCGAGATGGAGCTGTACCGGGGTGGCCGCCTGTCGGAAACTCTGACGCTGGATGTGGCCGCCTGCCTCATAGGGGGCCGGACCTTCGTCCCGGCCCGGGCCGTGTCCGAAGCCCTGGGCGCCGCCGTGGACTGGGACGCCGCCGCCCAGACGGTGCTGATAAAGACCGGGGAGTAAGCGGGAAATCGCACGCCAGCGGGTTA
>JAUNBO010000214.1 GCA_030527065.1 Bacillota bacterium
CTCCGTACCCGTAATGCTTGATTACATATTACACCAAACTTCCTCCATTTGCGACTTTTTTTTGGCTCCTCCTGTTACTTCTCACGGGCCGTCCCCTGGCGCCCGATGAATAGTAACCCCCTCCTGCGCCTGCCTTTCGATCGATTTATATGCAGATAGTCAAGAGATGCGGCGGAGTATCTGCACATATTTCCCCATTATTATATGCAGATACTCCGTCTGAACGACGCCCGTTTCCGCATATGCCGCTGACCCGGTGGATAAGAGGTAATGTGGTTATAATCCGGCTCAAGATCTATGGCGCAGCTTCCCTCATACGAGTCGGCGGGACAGGTGGCGGTGAACCCGAAACAGTCGGGAAAGGCCTCATATCCGATGTGGGACACTGAACGCTAAGGCGCCTTTGGGAATACCTGGCTCTATGGGCTTTCTGACTTTTTCTTTTTTTCTCTGTGTATCATGAACACGAGCGGTACTGTTATCCAGACTGCGGCAGTGGCAAAACAAATAGCAACATAGGTCATGCCATAGTCATAGGCCCCTTGCCGGATCAAGAGAAGGACGAAAATGCTTGCGCCTATGCAGAGCAACGCGCTGGCCAGCATGAAAATAAGGGCCGGTTTTCTCTTCTCTTTCAGGAGATACCAGGATACTCCGTTGAGCAGGGTCCCCGCCCCTGAGATCCACCATAAATCGTAAGACGCTTTATCCCTCAGCGCAGAATAGGCGACAGCAAAGAGCAGAAAGATAATGCTGCCTGCTGTTGCCGGAAAAACCCAGTTCCATTCCTTCTTCTCCCGGGCACTGGCGTCCTTTTGCTCCGTCGGTTCCATAGGGGCCGGCTCCTTTCTTCTGCTTTGTCACTTGTTTCATTTACTCAGCTATATTGAAAACCACTTCAACATACTATAAAGTTCCGCTCAAGGAACAATTGTTTCACTAATACGGGTATTTTATTTTGAACATTCCTTAAAGTTGCCACGGAATCGGCTCATAAAGCCTTTGATCAAAGCCATCCGCCATATCGATCTGCACTATGGCGCCTGCGGCGGTGAAAAACAGGATGGAGCGGTTGCTATCATCATCCGGAGCGAAAACAAAAAGTGAATCGTATACAAGGGAGCCGTTCTCTCCCGCCGGGGCAAGGGCCGATCATCCATCTCTGTGAGCCCCTCCGGATAAGCCTCCTTCAGCTGCACGACGCTGTCGCCAACACGAATGCCCCGGTGAGTCCAGGCCAGATCCGAGGTGCAGGAAATATACCAGTTGGCCGAAAACGAGTACTCACTGAATGTCACATAGAAATGACTGAGGCTTCGTACTGTAAAGCCTTCCATAAATCGTGTCTGTGAACCGCCCCAATTACAGTTTACCGCTTCCGGCGCCGGTTCTTCAACCATGTCCTGCAGTTCAAAGGGAACATGCAAGCCCCACTCATAGTAGAATCCCAGGCCCACAGGAAAATTATCACCGTAAGGGCCGTTCACGAAAAAGCAGTATTCCGGCTGGTCCGCCCAATAGGCCTGGGCAGCGGCGACATCCTCCGGATCCCGGCTGTACCCTTTTTCCGGCTGATAACAGGCCGATAATTCCAGTGAACGATCGGGGAAATGCGAACCATGAGCGCTGCCGGCATAGATGTCCGCACCAACGCCGCCGCAAAATGAAACCGGCACATCCCACAGGATGCTGACTTGCTTTTCGCCTTCTCCTGGTTCAACAGCCGCTATTGGTGCAGCGCCGTCCTCGTCCTTGAGCTTATAAAAAATTTCCACAAGTGTTGCTGGATCGGAAAAGGATACCTCAATCATGCAGCTGCGCCCCAAAGGGATGCAGCCGTTCTCATCCGCCGTTATCGGTTCGCCGTTCTCATCTGAAATAGTGATGGAATCCACCACCGGTTCTTCACC
>JAUNBO010000215.1 GCA_030527065.1 Bacillota bacterium
TTGACCGCATTGAGGTAGCGTCCCAAAATGCCGATGTTCACATAATAGTAGGAGTATTTTTCCACCTTTCTGGCTTCCACCAGACGGGCCTGGACCAGCTTCTTTATGTGCTGGGAAATGGTGGCCTGGGAATAATCGAAGGCCTCCACCACATCCTTGTTGCACACGGCTTTCCGGTTCCGGTTGCAGAGATAAATGTAGCGGAAAATCTTCACCCGGGCCGGATGGGCCAGAGCGTCGGAAATCTGGGAAACCAGAAGGATTTCTTCCTCCTGGAGCTCGTCGGATTCTTTTCTTAAACGCATAGGGCAACTCCTGGAATAAAGTAGAAATCTGTCTCATTTGATTATATGGGCACGGGAGCGGAAACACAAGCGCAAAAAAATTTGCACTCGGAGAACGGGAATGATACAATAGAGGAAAAGACGGTTGCAAGCACCATTCAACAACAAAGACCCGGTCTTGCCACTTCCATGGCTGGCACATAAAATATGAAAACAGAGTAAGAAAAAAACAGGAGAAGAGCCATGAAGGGAAGCAGCTATAAAAACATTATGGAGCAGGTGCTGGCCCTGCTGGAGGAAGGCGTCCATGTGGTGGACGCCCGGGGCAACAGCATCATATACAACGAGGCCATGTCCCGGCTGGAAAAGACCGAAAGCCGGGATGTGCTGGGAAAGCCCTTCCGGCAGGTCTTTTCCGGCATCGCCCCGGAGGACAGCACCTTGCTGGCCGCCCTGGAACGTGGAGAGAGCACCACCGCCCGGCAGCAGACCTATCAGAACAAAAACGGCCGCCTCATCACCACCATCAACAGCACCGCCCCGGTGCGGGAGGGGGACCGGATCATAGGCGCCGTGGAGATCGCCAGGAACATCACGGACCTGCAGGAGCTTTCGGATAAGCTCCTGGACATCCAGAGTCAGGGCCGCTCCCCGGCCCTGCGGCAGGAAGGACAGATCAAAAAATACAACTTTGCCAATCTGGTGGGGGAGGACCCGGTCTTCCTCCGGCGGATAGATGCGGCGAAGAAGGCCGCCGGCAGCGACGCCTCGGTATTTATTTACGGGGAAACGGGGACGGGCAAGGAACTCATCGCCCAGAGCATCCACTTCCACGGGCAGCGGAAGGAAAAGCCGTTTCTCGCCCAGAACTGTGCGGCCTTGCCGGAAAGCCTTCTGGAAGGCATCCTGTTCGGCACGGAAAAGGGGGGATTTACCGGAGCCGTGGACCGGGAGGGCCTTTTTGAGCAGGCCCACGGCGGCACCTTGCTGCTGGACGAGGTCAGCGCCATGCCCCTGGCTCTTCAGGGAAAGCTGCTGCGGGTCCTGCAGGAGGAATGCCTGCGCCGGGTAGGGGGAACAAGGGACATTGCCGTGGATGTGCGTATCATCGCCACCGCCAACGAACCGCCGGCGGAGCTGATGGCGAGAGGAGCCCTGCGGAAGGACCTGTATTACCGGCTCAATGTCCTCCACATCAGCCTGCCTCCTCTCCGGGAGCGGCGGCAGGACGTCCTGCTGCTGGCGGAATATTTTCTGGACAAGTACAACCGCAAGAGCGGAAAGGACATCTGGATGCTTTCGGAGGGCGCGAAGGAAAGGCTGCTGGCCCACGATTATCCGGGGAACGTGCGGGAGCTGGAAAACATCATGCGCCGGGGGGTGGCCATGGTGACGGAGGAGCATGTGCTGACGGCGGAGCACCTGAGCATGGAAGAGGAAGGGACCGCCGCCGGCGGCGACTATGAAAAGGCCCGGCGTCAAGGGCTGGAGGCTTACCTGGACGGGGTGGAGCGGGCCCTGATAGAGGCGGCGATGAAGGAGAGCCGGGGCAACATTTCCAGGGCTGCCGCCGCCCTGGGGATCAAGCGGCAGACCCTGCAGCATAAGCTGAA